>NZ_PIZD01000076.1:15640-43180 GCF_010365615.1 Actinomyces sp. 565 | reverse complement strand
TCGATGCCGGTGCGGGTGAACCAGATGTTCCAGGTGACCTGGTCGTAGTGGATGAAGGCCTTCAGGATCTCGGTCTGCTGCTCATCCAGGCCTTCAGGGATCGACGTGATCACATGCCGCTCGGTGGACAGCGACTCCGCCGTCACCACACCAGCCGCCTCCGCAGAAGCCGCAGCCGACGCAGACGCCTCAGCAGCGGCGGCCGACTCTGCCGCCTCCGCCGACGCCGCAGCCTCCGGATCATAGGTGGGGATATTCAAGGGATTGTCGTCCGGCTCAGACGAGCATGCCACCAGGGGCGAACACGCCAGCAACAGCGCCGCGGCGCCTGCGGCAGCACTACGCAGTCCGAGCGAACCAGTATGGAAACGGCGCATGAGCGACTCCTAAGGGGCAAGGGCTCGTCATCAGGACGTTATACAGTTTCACACTCCCGCGGGCCACGCGCAAGTGCTTCGGGTTTGGCGGTGGCGTGGCTCTACGTCTCTGCGGCGTGGCTCTACGTCCAGGTTGCCCTGGGGTGTGGGCGGTCTCGGTCTCGCCGGGCGGGTTGTCACGACACCGTATAAGTGGTAGCGTACAACTAAATGGATCACAGGATCCATACCCCACCCCCGAGGCGAGGAGGCCTCAATGCAGGATTTGTCGCGCAGGTCGTTTATTACGGGAGGCTCCGTCGCGGCGGCGGCGCTGCTGGCGGCGTGCACCGCGGAGCGAACGGACGACTACTACGGTGACGTCGGCGGCGGCGATGGCGCCCTGATCGGCGTCTCCATGCCGACCAAGAACCTGGAGCGCTGGAGCCGCGACGGTGAGAACCTCAAGTCTCTCCTTGAGGGCCTTGGCTACACCGTCGAGCTCCAGTTCGCCGACAACAAGGTCGAGCAGCAGAACTCCCAGATTCAGACGATGATCAACAAGTCCCCGGCCGTGATCGTCGTCGGCTCCATCGACGGCTCCGCGCTCGGGCCCGTGCTGCAGAGTGCCGCCGGACTCGGGATCAAGATCATCGCCTACGACCGTCTCATCCGCGATACCGAGGCGGTTGACTACTACGTCACCTTCGACAACTACAACGTCGGTGCCATGCAGGGGCAGTACATCGTGGACACCCTCGACCTGGAGAACGCATCCGGCCCCTTCAACTTCGAGCCCTTCGCAGGCTCCCCGGATGACAACAACGCCCGCTTCTTCTTCGAGGGCGCCTGGGACGTGCTGAGCCCCTACATCGAGTCGGGCAAGCTCGTGTGCCCCTCGGGCAAGCTGCCCTCCAGCGTGGACGACTGGCAGTCCATCGGTATCCAGGCATGGTCCAACACCACCGCTCAGTCGGAGATGGAGAACCGGCTCAACTCCTTCTACTCCACCACCAGGCGCGTCGACGTGATCCTGTCCCCTAATGACGCCATTGCACTGGGAATCGGCCAGGCCCTGGCGTCCGCCGGGTACAACGATGACAACTGGCCGGTCCTCACAGGTCAGGACGCCGACCAGGCCAACGTGGCGAACATCGTGAAGGGCCGCCAGTCGATGACGGTCTTCAAGGACACCCGCCTGCTCGGGGAACGCTGCGCCACCATGGTCGACCAGATCGCCCAGGGGCAGGAGGTCGAGGTCAACGACACCGACTCCTACGACAACGGCCAACTGGTAGTGCCCTCCTACCTGCTTGACCCGGTCGCCGTCGACGCCAACAACGTCCAGGAGGTCCTGGTCGACTCCGGCTATTACACCGCCGCCGAGGTGGGGCTGTAATGGCGGTCGACCCCAAGAACCCGCGCGCCTCCGCGCCCGCGCAGCAAGTAGCGTCGTCCGCGGACATCATCCTCGAGATGCGGCACATCACCAAGCCCTTCGGCGACTTCAAGGCCCTGGACGACGTCAACCTGGAGGTCCGCCGCGGCGAGATCCTGGCCATCTGCGGAGAAAACGGCGCCGGCAAGTCCACCCTGATGAATGTGCTGTCCGGGGTGTGGCCCCGCGGCACCTACGACGGTGACATCGTCTACGACGGCGAGGTCCGCCAGTTCCGCTCCATTCGCGACTCCGAGGCCGTCGGCATCGTCATCATCCACCAGGAGCTGGCCCTCAGCCCCTACCTGTCCGTGGCCGAGAACATCTTCATGGGCAACGAGAAGTCCCGCCGAGGCATCATCGACTGGGACGCGACCAATGAGGCGGCCGCCGAACTGCTACGGGAAGTCGGCCTGAGCATCCGCCCGCAGACGCGCGTAGCGGACCTCGGCGTCGGCCAGCAGCAGCTGGTGGAGATCGCCAAGGCCCTGTCCAAGGACGTGCGCCTGCTCATCCTGGACGAGCCCACCGCCGCCCTCAACGACGACGACTCCGCCCATCTGCTCGACCTCATGTGGGGGCTGCGTGAGCGCGGCATCACCATGGTGATGATCTCCCACAAGCTGGCGGAGGTGGCCGGCGTCGCCGACCGCACCACCATCATCCGTGACGGCCGCACCGTTCACACCGCCCCGCTGCACGGGGAAGGCGCCATCGGCGAGGACGAGATCATCCGCCTCATGGTGGGGCGTGAGCTGTCCAGTCGCTTCCCCGAGCACACTCCGCATGCGGGGGAGGAGGTGCTGCGGATCGAGCACTGGACCGCCCACCACCCCATCGACACCGCCCGCGCCGTCGTCGACGACGCCGCCCTGAGCCTGCGCCGCGGAGAGATCGTTGGCCTCGCCGGGCTCATGGGGGCCGGCCGTACGGAACTGGCCATGAGCCTGTTCGGACGTTCCTGGGGCACCAACATCTCCGGGCACGTCTACAAGAACGGCAAGGAGATCTCCACCGCCACCGTGCGGCAGGCCATCGACAACGGCCTGGCCTACGTCACCGAGGACCGCAAGGTACTCGGCCTGAACCTCATCCAGGACGTCAAGACCAACACCACGGCCGCCGCCCTGAACAAGGTCTCCTCCCGCGGCATCGTCGACGACGCCGCGGAGGAGGAGGTGGCAGAGAACTACCGGCGCGAGCTGCGCACCAAAACGGAGTCGCTGGCCACCCCTGTCGGTTCCCTGTCCGGAGGCAACCAGCAGAAGGTCGTCCTGGCCAAGTGGATGTTCTCCGACCCCGACGTCCTCATCCTCGACGAGCCGACCCGAGGCATCGACGTCGGAGCCAAATACGAGATCTATCAGATCATCAACCAGCTGGCCGATTCCGGAAAGGCCATCCTCGTCATCTCCTCCGAGCTTCCCGAGCTGCTGGGGATATGCGACCGCATCTACACCATGAGCCAAGGCCGGATTACGGGGCAAATGCCCCGGGCCGAGGCCACCCAGGAGAACCTCATGAAGCTAATGACCATTGAGAAGGACGCCGCCGGCCAAGGGCCCGCGCCGCGCACGGAACAGGAAGGAGCGGGGCAGTGAGCCAGCCAACCGACATTACGAGCGTGGAGCGCGGGGCTGAGCGCGCCTCCGGGCGCGGGCAGGGCACGCCCACTGCCGGGGCGAGGCTGCGCGATTCCCTTGGCCGCAACCTGCGCCAGTACGGGATCCTGGCCGCGCTGGTGGCGATCATCGTCTTCTTCCAAGTCCTGACCGGTGGGCTGCTGCTGGCGCCCAACAACGTTGCCAGCCTCATCCAGCAGAACGCCTACGTGATGATCCTGGCGGTCGGCATGGTCATGATCATCATCGCCCGGCACATCGACCTGTCGGTCGGTTCGATCGTCGGATTCGTGGGCGGCGTCATCGGCCTGCTGGTGGTCAACTCCGGGGTGCCGTGGCCGGTGGCGGTGCTGGTGGCGATCGTGATCGGCCTGCTCATCGGCTGCTGGCAGGGCTTCTGGGTGGCGATCATGGAGATCCCCGCCTTCATCGTGACCCTGGGTAGCATGCTCATCTTCCGCGGGCTCACCGTGGTCCTGGTCCAGCGCACCGTCTCCGGGCTGCCGCCCGCATTTGTCAGCATCGCCAACGGCTCGCTGCCCGCCTGGCTGGGATACCTGAAGAACTATGACGGCGTAACCATCCTCATCGGTCTGCTGGCCATTGCGGGACTGGTGCTCACCCAGCTGCGGGCAAGGCGCCGCAATCGTGCCGCAGGCCGAGCCGTTGACCCGGCCGGAGTGGTGGCGGCGCGCCTGCTCGTATTCGCCGCCGCCATCGGCTTCTTCACCATGCTGCTGGCCTACTCCGCCGGCGGTACGCCGATCGTCCTGGTGATCGTGGGCGCGGTAATCCTCATCTACTCCTTCGTGATGAACAAGAGCGTGTTTGGGCGTCACATATACGCTGTCGGCGGCAACCTCAAGGCAGCCCGCCTGTCCGGCGTGAACGTCAGGCGTGTGGACTTCCTGGTGTTCGTGAACATGGGCTTCCTGGCCTCGCTGGCAGCCATCGTGACCACCTCGCGCGCCGGGGCGGCGGTCTCCACCGCCGGCAACCTGTATGAGATGGACGCCATTGCTGCCGCCTACATCGGCGGAGCCGCAGTATCCGGTGGCGTGGGCCGGGTGTCCGGCGCCATCATCGGTGCGCTGATTATGGGCGTGCTCAACATGGGGCTGTCCATCATGGCCGTGGACTCCGCCTGGCAGCAGGCCATCAAGGGCCTGGTGCTGGTGCTTGCCGTGGCGGTGGACATCGTCGGCAAGCGCCGTAGCGCCGCCTGACGCACATTGGCCGGGAAAGTGTCCATCTCTCGCCACTTTGGTTCGCGGCTTGTCCCCGCGTACCGTCGGCCATGGCCGCTGACCTGGGAAAATAGGCAGGGATGCGTCTCCCCGCTGAGCCCCACCAGGTCAAAGTGGCGAGAGATGGACACTTTTTCCGAATGCGGGGCGAGAGTTGCAGGTGGTCGGCTCGGTCTCAGCGTCGACCACGGCCGACCGCGGCTGATCATGGCCGTTCATGGGGCTGATCGCGGCTGGTCGTGGTGGGCCGTGGGGCTGACCGTGTGGCCGACCGTGGTCGCTCGCGGCTTCACGATCGCTGCGGAGGCGCCGTGGAGGCGCGCACCACAAGCGAGGTCGGCACCAGCTCCTGGCCGGTCTCGGCCACGCCAGTGCTCATCATTCGCACCAGGCGGGCCATGCAGGCCCGTCCCATGCCGGTGAAGTCCTGATGCACCGTGGTCAGTGGGGGAGCGAAGTCGGCGGCCAGGGGGATGTCGTCAAAGCCCACCACGGACAGGTCCTCCGGGACACGTCGGCCCAGGTCCTGCGCGGCGTGCAGCAGACCGAGCGACATCTCGTCGTTCGCGCAGAATACGGCGGTACAGGTCGGGTCCTCCAACAGCGTGCGGGCGGCGCGGTAACCGGAGCCGGCCGACCAGTCCCCGTGCGCGGGCTCGGGCACGCGCCGCCCGGCCTCTGAGAGCACTTCGCGCCAGGCGCGCTCGCGGCGCTGCGCGGAGTAGGAGTGGGCGGGACCGGTGATGTGGTGGACCGTCTCGTGCCCGAGCGCCAGAAGGTGCTCCACGGCGCTACGGGTGCCGGCGGCCTGGTCGGTGTCGACTACCGCGTGATCGGGACCCAGGGCGGAGTCGACCACGACCAGGTGCTCGACGTCCGGGATCGTCAAGGAGGCGGTCTCGGAGTCCTCAGGCATTGACTCCAGCACCAGGATGACCCCATCGACCAATAGTTCCTGCAGGCGGTCAAAGGCGCCTGAGACCGAGGCGGTGGTGCGGGCTTGCGGGGCCATGAGGGTGACGGTGTAGCCATGGGCCGAGGCGGACTCGGAGATTGCGGCCAGGGTGGAGGTATTGCCCGTGGCGGTCAGGTCGAACATGACGACGCCGATGTTGTGGAAGCTGCCGCGCTTGAGTGCGCGGGCGGCGGCATTGGGGCGGTAACCGAGCTCGCGCATGGCTGCTACCACCCGCTCGCGGGTCTCGGGCACTACTCCCTGGTAGCCGTTGGACACGCGTGAGACCGTCTGTGCAGAGACGCCGGCCAGCCGCGCGACATCCGCCATGGAGACCTGATGACGACGCCGGGCTGACATGGGAACCTCCTGACGCAGTGGGCCGCGGCCGTGTTGACAGTGCCTTAATGATGTGCCACGCTAACACTCGTTAACAATGTTTGCGCAACCATCCGCGTAGTTGCTGCTGTTGGCGTACACATTTCACGTGCACTTCAACTCCCCTCAGTGCAGAGACGGAAGGACAAGGATGTCGGCGATTCCCGTCCCGGCGGGCGCACCCGCTGCCGCACAACACAAAACGGTGCCCGAGCGGCGCCCGAAGCGCCGCTGGACCGGCTGGGGCTTCGTGGGTCCCTTCATGACGGTGTTCGCCTTCGTCTTCCTGGCGCCGATCCTCTACTCGATCTACCTGAGCCTGTTCCAGAAGCGGATGGTTGGCGGCAACCAGTTCGTCGGCCTGGACAACTACACCCAGCTCCTGGCGGACCCGCAGTTCTGGGAGGCATTCCGCCGCGTGGCCCTGTTCCTGGTCATCCAGGTGCCGATCATGCTCACCCTGTCACTGCTGGCCGCGCTGGCGATCGACTCCCTGAAGCTGTACGGCACGGCCTTCTTCCGCATCTCGATCTTCATGCCCTACGCAGTCCCCGCGGTGGTCGCCGCCCTGATGTGGGGCTTCATTTACGGCAACCGGTTCGGGCTGGTCGGCTCGCTGTCCGACCTGCTGGGCGTCAGCATCCCCGATCCGTTGGGCGCCAACGTGATCCTGGTGTCGATCGGCAACATTGTCACCTGGGAGTTCGTCGGCTACAACATGCTGATTTTCTACTCCTCGCTGAAGACCATCCCGCACAGCCTGTACGAGGCTGCGGCCATTGACGGCGCCAGCGAGTGGCGCATCATTACCGCCATCAAGATTCCGGCCCTGCGTGGCGCCCTGGGAATCGCCACGATCTTCTCGATCATCGGCTCGTTCCAGCTGTTCAACGAGCCCTCGATCCTCCAGAGCCTGGCACCCAACGCGATCACCACCTACTACACGCCGAACTACTACGCCTACAACCTGTCCTTCGCGGGCCAGCAGTACAACTACTCGGCCACAGTCGCCATCGTCATGGGGCTGATCACCATGGCGGTGGCCTACCTAGTCCAGCTGCGCGGGAACCGGGAGAACTGAGCCATGAGCAAGAAGACCGCCAACGCCGCCGTTGCACACCGCGGCTACAACGTCGAGAACCCGCGCAAGAGCTGGCTGCTGACGCTCGTGATGGGCCTGATGCTGATCTACACCTACCTGCCGCTGCTGTGGCTGTTCATCTCCTCCACCAAGACCCAGGGTGACCTCTTCTCCACCTTCGGGCTGTGGTTCGGGCACGACTTCGCCCTGTGGGACAACATCCGCGAGACGCTGACCTATAACGATGGCCAGTTCGTGCGCTGGTTCCTGAACACGCTGATGTACGTGGTCCTGGGCGCCGGCGGCTCCGTGCTGCTGTCGGTGCTGGCCGGGTACGGCCTGGCCAAGTTCGACTTCCCCGGCAAGAACGCCGTATTCGCCATTGTCATCGGCGCCGTCGCGGTCCCCGGAACCGCGCTCGCGGTCCCGACCTTCCTTATGTTCGCCAAGCTGGGCCTGACCAACACTCCCTGGTCAGTGATCATCCCCTCGCTGATCTCACCCTTCGGCCTGTACCTGATGTGGCAGTTCACCCGCGACGCCGTTCCCACCGAGCTGCTTGAGGCCGCCCGTATCGACGGCGCGAGCGAGTTTCGTACCTTCCGCCAGGTGGCCCTGCCGCTGCTCGGCCCCGGCATTGTGACGGTGGCCCTGTTCGCGATCGTGGCCACCTGGAACAACTACTTCCTGCCGCTGATCATGCTCAAGGACGCCAGCTGGTATCCGCTCACCATCGGCCTGAACGCCTGGAACGCGCAGGCCGCCACGGCAGGCGGGCAGGCGATATTCAACCTGGTCATCACCGCGTCCCTGCTGACCATTATTCCGCTGATCGCCGCCTTCCTCAGCCTGCAGCGCTTCTGGCAGGCGGGCCTCGCCTCCGGCGGCGTCAAGGAATGACGCCGCCGCTCCCAGTCCCCTTAGCCGGACACCTGCGTCCTTCGGCTACATCAACTCCCAACTCAAACACTCCCACCAGCACCGCAAGGGTGCGAACTGGAAAGGAAACCACCATGACGATTGATCGTCGCATGTTCCTGCGTGCCACCTCCGCCGTTGCGGTTGCCGGCGCCGCCTCGGCGGTCCTGGCCGCCTGCGGCTCGGGCTCCTCGCCCTCTGACGGTGCTGCCGCGGCCGATCCCTCCGCCGCCGCATCGGCCGCCGAGGCCGGTGGCGAGCTGCTCGTGTGGGCCTGGGACAACACCATCGAGCCCTGCGCACAGGCCTTCATGGAGAAGTACCCGAACGTGAAGGTCACCGTGACCAACGTCGGCACCTCCGCCGACCAGTACACCTCCCTCCAGAACGCCATCTCCGCCGGCAAGGGCGGCCCAGACGTCGCCCAGATCGAGTACTACGCCCTGCAGCAGTTCTCCATCTCGGAGTCCCTGGCGGACCTGACCCAGTTCGGCGCCGCCGACTACGAGGGCACCTTCACCGAGGGGCCGTGGAGCTCCGTGCACACCGGTGAGGGCGTCTACGGCCTGCCCCTGGACTCCGGCCCGATGGCGATGTTCTACAACGAGGAGGTCTTCAACGAGCTCGGCGTCGACGTCCCCACCACCTGGGAGGAGTACCTGGACGCCGCCCGCAAGATCCACGAGGCCGACCCCAGCAAGTACATCGCCAATGACACCGGTGATGCGGGCTCGACCCTGTCCGGGCTGTGGCAGGCGGGCGCCCAGCCGTACGCGGTTGACGGCACCGACGTCACTATCGACTTCTCCGGCGCCGAGGCGGAGAAGTACTCCGACCTCCAGACGACCCTGATCAAGGAGGGGCTGCTCGCTCCGATCTCCGGCTGGACCGACGAGTGGTTCCAGGCCCTGGGCGACGGCACCATCGCCACGCTGGTCACCGGTGCCTGGATGCCCGGCAACTTCACCTCCTCCGTGCCGAACGCCTCCGGCAAGTGGCGCGTCGCCGCCCAGCCCCGGTGGGACGCCGACACCCCCGCCTGCGCGGAGAACGGCGGTTCCTCCCTGGCGGTCATGGCGGCCTCCGACAAGCAGGCACTGGCCTACTCCTTCGTCGAGTTCTGCTCCGCCCAGGACGGCATCCAGATCCGCATCGACGGCGGCGCCTTCCCCTCCACGACGGCGGAGCTCGACTCCGCGGAGTTCCTCGGCAAGGAGTTCGAGTACTTCGGCGGTCAGAAGGCCAATGAGGTCCTGTCCCAGGCCGCCAAGGATGTGCTGCCCGGCTGGACCTACCTGCCCTTCCAGGTCTACGCCAACTCCATCTTCAACGACCACGTGGGCAAGGCCTACACGAGTAATGGCTCCACCACCATCGCCGAGGGACTGGCGGCCTGGCAGGAGGCCTGCATCACCTACGGAAACCAGCAGGGCTTCACGGTCTCCTGACCGCGGCACCACCTATCGCGAAGCCTGACCCCGATCATGAGAAGAGACTTCACCATGACTGCTAATCTCACCCGCCGCAGCGCGCTGTCGGCGCTCGGCGCCTCCGCGCTGGCTCTCACCCTCGCCGCCTGCTCCGGTTCCGGGGACGACTCCAAGCCCGCTGCCGAAGTCGATCCCTCGGCTGCCGCGGCCGCCGCCGAGGCCGGTGGCGAACTGCTTGTGTGGTCCTGGGAGCCCACCCTGACCGACGTCGTAGCCGAGTACCAGCGGGCCTTCCCGAACGTGAAGGTGGAGCTGGTAAACGCCGGCACCGGCACCGAGCAGTACACGGCGCTGCAGAACGCCGTCTCCGCCGGGTCGGGTATCCCGGACGTCGCGCAGATCGAGTACTACGCCTTGCCGCAGTTCTCCCTGGCCGAGTCACTGGCAGACCTGACCCAGTTCGGCGCCGCCGACCTGGCCGCCTCCTACTCCGCCGGCCCCTGGGCGGCGGTCGCCTCAGACAGTGGGATTTTTGGCCTCCCCATGGACTCCGGCCCGGTGGCACTGTTCTACAACGAGGAGGTCTTCAACGCGGCGGGTGTCCAGGTACCTACCACCTGGGAGGAGTACCTCGACGCCGCCCGCGCCATTCATGCTGCCGACCCCAAGCAGTACATCGCCAATGACATCGGTGACGCGGTCAAGACGCTGTCGCTGCTGTGGCAGGCCGGCTCCCGCCCCTACACGGTGGACGGCACTACCGTCGGCATCGACTTCAGCGAGGAGAGCTCGCAGAAGTACGCCGAGCTGTGGACCACGCTGATCGAGGAGGAACTGCTCTACCCGTGCGCGGACTGGTCCGATGAGTGGTACCGGGGCCTGGGCGACGGCACCATCGCCTCCCTCGCCATGGGGGCATGGATGCCGGCCTCCTTCGTCGGCGGCGTTGAGGCCGGGGCCGGCAAGTGGCGGGTGGCGCCGCTGCCGGCCTGGAAGGCGGGGGAGACCGCATCCTCGGAGATGGGCGGGTCCTCGCTGGCGGTAACCGCTGCCAGCAGCAAGCAGGCCCTGGCCTACCACTTCATCGAGTACGCCAACGCCGGGGCCGGCGTCGCCAGCCGAATCGCTAATGGGGCCTTCCCGGCCACTACCGCGGACCTGACCAGCGAGGAATTCCTGGGCGCCGAGTTCGAGTACTTCGGCGGGCAGAAGGCCAACGAGGTCTTCGCCGAGTCCGCCGCGGCCGTCACCGATGGCTGGTCCTTCCTGCCCTTCCAGGCCTACGCCAACTCCATCTTCAACGACTCCGTCGGCAAGGCCTACGAGTCCAAGGGCGCCACCTCGGTCGCCGATGGACTGTCCGCCTGGCAACAGGCCTGCATCACCTACGGCAACCAGCAGGGCTTCACAGTCTCCTGACCTGCCTGGCGGCGACGCGCTGCGGGACGACGGCCCAGGCCGCATTCCCGGCGCGTCGCCGCGCACTTAAAACCGACCGGCTCACGACCCGCTAGCAGACAGGGCATGATGAACAGTACCGCCAGCCGCCCCGGCTTCCCCCGGCACCCGCGCCGCGAGGGCTCCGCCATCCACTTCGGCGCCGACTACAACCCCGATCAGTGGCCCGAAAGCACCTGGGCGGAGGACATCGCCCTCATGCGGCGGGCGGGTGTCACGGTCGTCACCCTGCCGGTGTTCTCCTGGGCCCACCTACAACCGAGCGAGGACACCTGGGACTTCGACTGGCTGGACCGGATCATGGACCTGCTGGCGCAGGCCGGCATCGACGTCGACCTGGCCACCTCCACCGCCTCCCCGCCCGCCTGGCTCACCACCAAGCACCCCGAGGTACTGCCGGTCACCCGCACGGGCGAGACGCTGTGGCCCGGAGGCAGGCAGCAGTGGCGCCCCACCTCGCCCGTATTCCGCCGCTACGCCCTGGAGCTGACGCGCCGCATGGCGGAGCGTTACGGCACGCACCCCGCACTGGCCGCCTGGCACGTGAGCAACGAGCTCGGCTGCCACAACGCCTACGACTACTCCGAGGATGCCGCGGCCGCCTTCCGGGCCTGGCTGCGTGAGCGCTACGCCACCCTGGAAGCGCTCAATGACGCCTGGGGGACGGCCTTCTGGTCGCAGACGTACCACCGGTGGGAGGAGATCCTCCCACCCCGCCTGGCCGCCTCCGAACCGAACCCCAGCCAGCTGCTCGACTTCCGCCGCTTCTCCTCAGACGCGCTGCGCGACTACCTGCGTGCCGAAAGTGCGGTATTGCGCGCAATCACTCCGGACATTCCCATCACCACCAACTTCATGGTCATGGGCGACACCGCCGCCCTGGATTACCCGAGTTGGGCCGAGGACGTCGACTTCGTCTCCAATGACCACTACCTGGACCCCCGGCCCGGTGGCATCGATGAGCTCGCCTTCTCCGCCTCGCTCACCTCCGCTATCGCCGGCGGGAGACCTTGGTGGCTCATGGAGCACTCGACCGCTGCGGTCAACTGGCGTCCCGTCAACCCGCCCAAGCTTCCCGGGGAGCTGATGCGCGACTCGCTGACGCACCTCGGCCACGGCGCCGACGCCATCTGCTTCTTCCAGTGGCGGGCCTCGCGCGCAGGCGCAGAGAAGTATCACGCCGCCCTGCTCCCGCACGCCGGGGAGGACTCGCGCCTGTTCCGCGACGTCGTCGCCCTGGGAAGTACCCTGGAAGAGCTGGCTGAAGTGGCGGGGAGCCCGGCTCTGCCCGCACGCGCCGCCGTCTTGTTCGACTACGAGTCCTGGTGGTCACTGACGCAGGAGTTCCTGCCGCACACGCGCCTGGACTACCGCGGCCAGGCCCTGGACTGGTACCGGGCCCTGGTGGCTGCGGGAGTCCGCGTTGACGTCATCACCACGCGCAGCGACCTCGAGGGCTACGAGCTGATCGTCGCCCCGCTGCTGCACGTTATGCCCGCCGAGCTGGCAGAGCGCCTGCGCGCCGCGGTTGCCGGCGGCAGCCACCTGGTGACGACCTACTTCTCCGGGACCGTGGACGAGCACGATCACGTCATCGCCGGCGGCTACCCCGGCGCTTTGCGCGAGCTGCTGGGCATCCGCGTGGAGGAGTTCGCTCCGTTGCTCGACGACGACGCCGCAGTGCTCTCAGGCGGAGGCACAGGCCGCATGTGGACCGAACGGGTGGAGGTCACCGCTCCCGACGTCACGGTGCTGCGCCGCTACGAGCGGGCCCGCGGCGTCGAGGCGGGCACCCCCGCCGTTACGCGGCGCGCGGTGGGGAAGGGCTCCGCAGCGTACGTGTCCACACGTCTGGAGGGTGATGAGCTGGCGGACTTGGCCGCCGAACTGCTGGCGGCTGCCGGCATTGAGGCGGACTTGCCCGAGCTCCTGCGCGGGCAGGTGATTGCCTCTGTCCGCCGCGGGGAGGCCGCGGACTACTGGACGCTCACTAACCGCGGATGCCGCGACCTCGGGCCTGCTGCCGACGTTGCCGGGATACTCGGCGGGAGCGTGCTGGCAGGTGCCGGCTCGCTCGGCGCAAGCGACGCCGTCGTCGTGCGGGTGCCGCGCTGAGGCGTCTCACCGCACCTGGGGAATCCCCAGCTCATCGCGGGCTGCGCGCATCTGCGCGGCCTCGGCCCGGGAGAACACGAACTCGGCCTCGCTCCAGTCCCACATGGCCTGGATGAGTGGCTTGAAGCTCTCGCCGCGGCGGGTCAGCCGGTACTCCACGCGGGGCGGTACCTCGCCGTAGTCGATGCGCTCCAGAAAGTTGTCCGCAACCAGCTCTCGCAGTTGCTTGGACAGTGTGGAGTCCGACACGCCATGCAGGCACCGCTTCAGCTGGCCGAAATGCCGGACCTCGGCCAGGGCCACGTAGAAGAGGATCTCGATCTTCCACTTGCCGCCGATTACCGCCTGCAAGGACGTGATCGCAGGACACCACTCGATCTTCGGGGCTTGCGCCACAACCCTCGCCTCCTTGTCTACCCGTCCACGCTAGTACTACAGAAAAAGATAGTACTAGCGAACTCGGAGGAGGTGGGCGAGAGTGGTTACAGATGCGCGGGCCGCACACAGCGCGCCGGTGCCCACAACCCCGAGGAGGAACACATGAAGGTGACCTACTGGTCGGACTTCGCCTGCCCTTACTGCTACGTCGGCGAGACCCGCCTGCACAAGGCGATCGAGTCGCTCGGCCTGGCCGACGACGTCGAGGTGGAGATGAAGGCCTTCGAGCTGTACCCGGACGCGCCCCGCGAGGTGCAGGGCCCCACACTCGACCGCTTCGCCAGGAAGTACCGCCTGACCCGGGCGGCCGCGCGCCAGCGCATCGACTCCATCAGTGCCATGGGGCGGGCCGAAGGCATCGACTTCAACTACGCCACCACGCTCAACACCAACATGCTCGATGCGCACCGGCTGACCAAGTTGGCTCACGCGCTGGGCAATACCCGCTTCGAGGAACTCTGCTTCCACGCCTACTTCGTGGACAACGAGGTCATGTCGGACCACGCCGTACTGCGGCGCCTAGCCGCGCAGGCGGGCCTGCCGGAGGCCGACGTCGAGCGCGTGCTGTCAAGCGACGAGTACGCCGACGCCGTGCGTGCCGATGAGCGCGAGGCGCACTCCATGGGCGTGAACGCCGTGCCGTTCTTCGTGGTGGACGGCAAGTACGTGATTTCCGGCTGCCAGCCCACGCAGGAGATGGCCCGCGTGCTCACAAACGCGCGCGACGCGGCGCTAGCGGAGGGCGCCGCCGAGGGCGGGGCCTGCGGTCCGGACGGGTGCGCGATCTAATGGGAGTTCAGGTTCGCCCGCTTCTGGCCCGCGGGGTGTACGCCACCTACGGCTACTTCGTCGTCGACGAGGAGACTGGACATGCCTTCCTCATCGACCCCGGCGCCCAGGCGGACCTGTTCCTGCGAGCCGTGCGCGGGCACGATTGGACCGTAGAGGCCATCGTGCTCACGCACGGCCACTTCGACCACATTGGGGCCGTGGAGGAGCTGCGCGCCGCCTGGGGGATCCCCGTGCTGGCGCATGCGGAGTCCGAGCGCTACCTGACCGACCCGTACCTGAACCTCTCCGCCAGCCACGGCGCGCCGCTGCGGGTGCGCGGCGTGGAGAAGTTCCAGCACGGCGACCGCCTGACCCTGGGGGAGGGCTCGAACGTCGAACTTGAGGTCCTGCACGTTCCCGGGCACACCGATGACTCCTGTGCCTTCTACTGCGAACAGGTCGGCTTCGCGATGGTTGGTGACACGGTCTACGAGGGAGGCCCCGGGCTGACCGTCTTCCCGACGGGGGATGCAGGCAAGCTCCGTGCGAGCCTGGACACCAGGCTGCTCGCGCTCCCCGATGGTACGGAACTGCTGTCGGGGCACTCCCGCCCCACTACGGTCGCGCGGCTCAGGCGTGCGGTACGACGGCCTGCGGACGGCCCTGGCGACCGGATGTCCTGAGCGGGTGCCGTATTGGCGTTCCATCCCCAGCCCCACAACGACCTCGGCGCGGCGAAGACGTCCTTTATCGGCTCGAATAGATCACCATGCGCCACACCGCAGTCCTGGCCCGGACTGCGGGCTCGCAAATACGGAGAGCCGACCCGGGTGGTCTTGGGTGTGGCGCACGCTCAGTTGGTTTGGCGCTCTGGCCGGTTGGCGGGTTTTGCCTGGAATTTCGGTGTTTTTGGTTTTTGGCTGGTGGGGATTGGTTGGCTCCAGCGTGCGCCGCTGGGGTTGCCGCACGCTGGAGCTGGTTGGGCTGTTATTCGGGTGGTGTGCTTTCCGCGTGATTACGCCGTTTCTGTGGAAGCATGCCGGGACTGAGCGTGCGGCGCGCACCCGTGCGGCGCACGCAGGCCACACACCCCCAAACCGAGAGAACCACTAAGGAGGTACTTGCAGCGCCCGAGCGGTTCGACCCGTAGGGGTTGACGATGCTGCCCGGTGCGCACCGCAGGCGGACTGGCCAACTTCTATGCGTTGTCAGCTTTCCAGCCAGCCGGCCAGAGCGGCCAGGGAGTCGAACATGTCGTCGAACAGGAGCCGGTTGTCGATGCGCTGGTAGCGGCGCATCGGCCGGGTGTTCTGCGGGTAGCGGTAAGTGCCATCCTGTGCGATACGGGGCGTGGGGATAACGTCGTAGTAGGAGGACGCTGCGTCGGGCTCGAAGGTGGTTTGCAGTGAGGACAGCAGCACCAGCGGCTGATCGCCGAGCACATAGGTCGCCCCGGGGTGCGCCCAGCCCGCGACCATTGCACGCACCTGGTTCAGCTCACCCAGCAGGTAGGCGCCAAGCGCGCCAGCGCGGGCGCAGCCGCGCCGGATAGTCGCCATGGAGACGGTGGCCGACCGATAGACATCGCGCGGGACCTGCCAGATGCGGGCCTCGGTGTCATTGAAGACGTAGCGTGCGCTCGCGGGGTCGAGCGCCAGGTTGTACTCCATGTCCGTGCCGCCCTCGGGCACGTATGCCAGTCCGGGATGCTCCCCGCCGCCGATCCAGATGAGGGTCAGGCGCGCAGCGATGGCCGGTTCAGCCTTGAGCGCGCGTGCGACGTCTCCCAGAGAGCCGCCGGCCACGAGGAACAGTGGGCGGTCATCGTCGTGCATGGCCTCGGCGACGATGAATTGGGATGCGGCGGTGGGGCCGTCGTAGACGTCGAAGCCGCGGTCGTCGCCGTCGTACAGGTCGACGCCGGTCACCCCCATGGTCGCCAGCAGTGTCTCAACGCGCTCGCGGCCCGCGCGCACGGAGGAGTCGGTGCGGTTCCAGGGATCGTCCTCGCGCAGCCGGGAGACGACGACGCCGCGCACCTCGGTGCCCTCAGCCAGCAGGTGGTGGGCCAGGGCGAAGAGGTCGTCGGGGTCGCCGGCGAAGTCGTTGTCGATGATGACGCGGGTGCGTGGGGCGGCGCCGGGGAGCTGATCGGCGTCGGTGAGCCAGGGGGAGGAGCCGTACTCCCAGGATCGGACGGCGGTGGTCATGTCTCGCTCCTTTGAGTGAGGTTGTGAGCGTTGGATGAGGACAGCGGCGGCATCGGACCAGCCGGTACCGATGCCGCCGCTGGGGCTCGGTGGTGCTACTTGACCTTCCGGACCGGGATGATGGCCACGGCACTGACGCCGACGGCGATAACCGCCGTGATGAAGATGGCCGAGTAGCCGCCGGTGCGCGCGACCAGCTGGCCGGCGACGAAGGGCGCCAGCATCTGGCCGATGTTGGAGGCCACGTTGGCCACGCCCAGGTCCCTGCCTGCGGTGTCGGGGTCGGGCAGGACGTCGATGAACAGGGCCACGTCCACCGCCATGTACATGCCGTAGGCCCCGGCCAGCAGGATGTAGAAGAAGTAGTACATGGGCAGCGTTGGGACCAGTAGGGGAACCAGCATGTCCAGGGCGATGACCAACGAGGCGCCGATGACGAAGGGCTTGCGCCGCTTGGCCTTGTCGGACAGCTTGCCGGCGAAGGCCAGCATGAGCAGCTGCACCGGCAGGGCGGCGAGCGACAAGGTGGCCACGATGGTGTTGGCCTCGGCTGCGGTGTGGGCGGGGCGCAGGTGCGACTGGATGATGTACAGGTTGTAGTTGGTCACGGCCGTGTAGCCGAAGAACATCATGAAACGGGCGATCCACACCCAGCGGAAGTCATGGTCAAACAGTGGGACGAAGAAGCCCTTGAGGAAGGCGAGCCAGTCGAACTGGCGCAGCTCCAGGTCCTTGGAGGGGCGGTCCTTGGCGAAGGTCACGAAGATGAGGGCGCCCACTACCACGGCGACTGCGAACACGAAGTAGGCGTCCAGACCAATGGAGTTCATGAGCACCCCGGCCACCACGGACCCGCCGGTGAAGCCTGCCATCATGCCGATTCCGGACAGGCCGGAGACCGTGCCGGTCTTTTCGGCGGGAATCCGGTCCGCTACTGTCGTCGACAGTGGCCCCTGCATGAAGTTCAGGGAGACCTGTGCGGTGGTCCAGAAGACGGTGAGCATGAGTACCGTAGTGGAGTAGCGCAGGCCGATCATGAAGGCGGCCCCGGCGACGGCGCCGGCCACGATCCAGAAGGCGCGCCGGCCCCAGCGGGAGCGCCAGCGGTCGGAGAGGACGCCGACGATCGGCTGGGCGAACAGCGTGAAGAACGAGCCGACGATCATCATGTTGGAAATGGAGGACGCGCGTGCGGCCTCGTACTGCTTCAGCAGGTCCAGCAGATGCGCCTGCTCGGCGGTGGGAGTCGCGGTTCCGGCGCTGACGTCATTGGCCAGGTTTGTCAGCTCGGTGAGCTGGTCCAGGCTGGTGACGGTGGTGCCGGAGAAGTACTGCCGAAACTCGATCGTCTGCACGGTGTTGGGCAGCAGGATCGCCGCTAGCGCCGAGTAGCAGGCGTACAGGAAGACGCCCGCAATGACGAATGAGATCAAGTACTGGTAGTACGGACGCCCGCCCAGATACTTGGCGGAGGTGCCCGGCCGCGTGGGCTCCTCCAGGCGGGGGTCGGCGGTGGTGGACATGTGGCTCCTTTGCATTGATGCCCGGACGCTGAACGCGCACGGTACCTTCACGGGGTTCCGACCGGTCGGTCCATTAGATATTGAATGGATTCATTCTGTCAAGGAGCCGCGGTGGTGGGGGGCCGTCGCCTGTCGCGGAGCCATGGTGGTGGGGGCTGTCGCCTGTCGCGGAGCCATGGTGGTGGGGGCTGTCGCCTGTCGCGGAGCCGCGGTGGTGGGGGCTGTCGCCTGTCGCGGAGCCATGGTGGTGGGGGCAGTCGCCCGTCAAGGAGTGTCGTCGATGATGTACCGCCGCGGATCCTGCCGGGCCGCCTCCTCGCGGATACGCTGGAGACGGCGCATCCGCGCCGCCCGGCCACCCGTCCTGCGCCCACCTCCGCGTGCCCCCAGGGACTCGATCTCAGGACTGAGGTAGCTGACGTACTCGGCGGCCATGTCCTCCGGCGACTGGTGGTAGCCGCCGCGTATCCACGTGTCAATGAGGCCGAACAGGCCGTAAGCCTTGAAGTGATGCGCGTTTAGTGCGCGGGAGTCGGCGCTGGGCACCTCGCCGCCTCCCGGTTCGGCCTTGCGGCTCGGTGCATCGCTGCCGAGCGCGTCAAGCACCGTTGCCAGTAGAACGTTGTGCTGCCCCGCGGCGTAAAGGAGCTCGTTGACCTGCCGCATCCGCAAGCAGAACCGGAACAGGGCTATCGCGTTGGCGCGGTCATCCGTCTCGTCATACCAGTGGTGGGCGGCGAAGTCTGTCCAGGCCGTCTGGTACTTGTAGGCCAGTACCTCCTCCTTGGAGGAGAAGTGGCGGAAATAGGTGACCCGCCCCAGTCCGGCGCGGGTGGCAATATCGCTGGCGCTGATCTTCTTCAGCGGTTTTTCTTGCATGAGCTCGAGCAGGGCGTTGCCCATGGCGTCCTTGAGCGGCGCCGCGGAGTCCTCGAGTCGTGCCATGCTGACCTCCAGGGAGTGGTCGAATCGGCAACGTACAGGAGTAGCCCCGGCTTCGGCAGGAACCGCCCAAGCCGGAGTGTTCCCCATTTCGAAATATAGTCGTCTTGCGGGACCAGACACGCCCACGCGCCGCAACGGATTTGGGGGAGCGCTCCGGGGACTCGCCGCAGGGCGGGGGCTGTGAGGGCGTTGCGAGCAGCTAGGCGTGGAAGACTGGCCTGTGCTCGGCCCTGAAGGTTTCGGTTTAACGGACCCACCCCAGGAGGTAGTTGTGGTCAGACGGCGACGGAAGGACAAGCGCTCCAATGCCGGACACCCCGTGACGGCAGTAGAACCGGAGCAGCCGCGTCCGCCGGAGCCGGTGCGGGTGGCGACTCCGGACGAGGCCCGCGAGCTCGCCCAGCTCCTGCTGGGTGCCGGCCGGGAGGCGCCCGTCGTGGTGGTGTCCACGCCGCTGGGCAGCGAGGCCCCCTGGATCGATGCCGACGCACTGGCTCACTACGGGCGTGGCCTCGTGCCCGTCTACTTGCTGGAGACCGGGCGCACGTCGTATGCCTTTGCCGACGCGATGCCGGAGTACACGCAGGTTTACGGCGGGGCGGGCCGCATGTACTCCCCGGACCTCGCCTGGGCCACGGACTGGAGCCGGTCGCGGCTGTTCCTGGCCACGGATCCGGAGTCCGGGCGGCGGGCGACCGACGGCCTGATCGGGGAGCTGGCCCGGATACTGCCGCGTGGGCAACGGCCGCAGGCGACGCAGAGCTTCAAGGGCACGGTGAGGATGCTCGTGCCGCCGTCCCGCGCACTAGTCGAGGGCGCGCAGGAGAACTCGCCGCTGGCCATGATCTCCCCGGAGGAGTCGGTGCCCGCCCTGAACGTGACCGTGGGCCAGTTGGTTGCCGCCGGCCAGCAGGTGGAGGGCAGGCATGATGCGACTACCGGATACCTCGATGTCTCGGCGAGCCTGCGCTCAGCGGGACAGGCGCTGGACGGGCTGGAGGCGGGCGAGGTGATCCTGGTCCGGGTTGCGGCCATGACTCCTGATGAGCTGGTGGTGGAGCCCTACCCGCAGGTGACCGTGCGGATTCCCAAGATGAGCGTGACTGCGAATCCGTTCGACAGTCTGGATGACCTGTTCTGGATCGGTGCGGTGGTACGCGCCCGCGTGGACTCCACCGCCGGCGGGCTCTCACTGTCCATGGATGACGTCGACGACGACGAGCCGGTACGCCCGGCCCCCAGTCTGCTTCCCGGGGGTCCCCCGTGGCTGGAGGAGGCGGGAGAGGCGGCCTGGGAGGGGGCCGACCTGGTGTCTGGGGGCGCGGACGGTATGCCCGCGCCTGAGCCGCGGCCCGGAGCTGCTGAGTCACCCGCGGCGGCTTCGCGCAGCGACGTCGCCGCTGAGGACCGGGCCGACCGCAGTGTAACCGTAGTGCCCTCTCCCCTCGGCGTGGGCGGGGTGGCGGAGGGTGACGCCCGCGGACGCCGGATCATCGAGCTGGAGCGCAGCCTGGCCGATGCGCGCGAGCGCCTGGCGCGGCTCGCCGAACGACTGGATCAGGAGCGTGAGCAGACCGACCACTTGCGTATGGAGCTGTCCCTGACCAGCCAGCTCTACCGTGAGGCCACGCGCGAGGTGGCG
The DNA here is from genome assembly GCF_010365615.1 of Actinomyces sp. 565. Lineage (NCBI taxonomy): Bacteria > Bacillati > Actinomycetota > Actinomycetes > Actinomycetales > Actinomycetaceae > Actinomyces > Actinomyces sp. 565. The sequence continues at coordinate 22,653 of NZ_PIZD01000076.1, read as the reverse complement.
CAGCTCACGGAGCGGCTTCAGCACTCCATGGCGCAGCACCGCAGCGCCTCGCGCAGACTCGCCCAGCGCAGGTCTGAGCGCGACGCGGCGCGGGATGAGACCGGGCGCAGGGAGGATTCCGCGCGCGCCGAGCCGCTGTTCCTGGAGCCGGAGGACCAGCTCCGCCATGAGATCTACTTGGCCTGGGCGCAGCTGACTCCTCCGCAGGACAAGGCGCAGTGGCCCCTCCCGGCCGACTACATCGTGGGTCCCGGTTTCATCGGCTCCGTGGATGCGCTTGAGGGCGTGGATCACGAGCGCGTGCTGAGGGTTGTGGTCGAGGTGCTCACTGGTCGGGTCAAGGACATACCTTCGCGTCAGCTGCACCGGTTGCGCCTGAACACCCACAGTGGGCAGGCGCGTACGCGGGCAGACGGGGCCGTGGCCTTCCGCGTGGCCGTGCAGGTGAACACCCCGTCGGCGCGGAGGCTGCACTTCTGGCGACTGCCCGATGGGCGCATCGAACTGATTAATGTGGCGGTGCACGACCAGATCGACATTTAGCCGGTGGCGGGCGGTGGCGTGAGCGGCAGCTGCTGCCGGCTGCCATGCGCCGCCGGGTGCCATGCGCCGCCGGATGCCATGCGCCGCCGGATGCCACGGCGGCCGGATGCCACGGCGGCCGGAAGAGCACCTTGACAGCATCGATGTGAACGTTCACTATTGGTGGTGCCGTGCTGCGGCCACCGCCGCGGCCGGTCCCTTCGCCGACGTGCCCCACTGACCGCCGTGGTGCGCGTGGGGCGGGAAGACACCTCGCGGCAACGGTGCCGAGCCTGACTGCCGCCCACAAGACACACGAGAAACCGAACTGGGGGAAGAACGTGGCTGATATGACCGAGCGGATTGTGCTGGCTGATTTGGATGATGGTGTGCGTGGGGCGGTGGCTGATGCGCGTGAGCGGGTGGCGCGTTTGCATGGGGAGCTGATTCGGTGGGGGCTGGTGGTGTGGACGGCTGGGAACGTGTCTGAGCGGGTGGTGGTGACCCGGCCGGACGGGACTGTGGAGCGGACGGACTTGTTCGTGATTAAGCCGTCTGGGGTGGCGTATGAGGAGCTGTGTGCGGACAACATGGTGGTGTGCACCCTGGATGGGGACAAGATTGTGGATGGTACGCCGGAGGGGTTGGTGCCGTCGTCGGATACGGCGGCGCATGCGTATGTCTACCGGCATATGGATGGTGTGGGCGGGGTGGTGCATACGCATTCGACGTATGCGACGGCTTGGGCGGCGCGGCGGGAGCCGGTGCCGTGTGTGCTGACGATGATGGCGGATGAGTTTGGGGGTGAGATTCCGGTGGGTCCGTTTGCTCTGATTGGGGATGACTCGATTGGTCGGGGGATTGTGGAGACTCTCGCGGGGTCGCGGTCTCCGGCGGTGTTGATGGCGAATCATGGTCCGTTCACGATCGGGCGGGATGCGCGGGCCGCGGTGAAGGCTGCGGCGATGTGCGAGGAGGTGGCGCGTACGGTGCATATTGCGCGTCAGGGGGGTGAGATGGTGCCGATTGAGCCGGAGCTGATCGACCGGCTCAACGACCGCTACCAGAACGTCTACGGCCAGCACTGACCAAGTCCGGTCCCCAGCAATCAGCTGAATTCAACATCCAAAATTCATAATTCAAAGGAGAATAACTCATGACTGCTCTGCCCAGCCCATTCGACGGCAAGGAGATCTGGTTCCTCACCGGGAGCCAGGACCTGTACGGCGAGGAGACCCTCGCGCAGGTCGCCGACCAGTCCCGGCAGGTCGCCGCGTGGCTCGACGCCGCCGACGCCATCCCGGTGCGTATCGTCTGGAAGCCGGTCCTGAAGGACCGCGATGCCATCCGCACCGCCATGCTCGCCGCCAATGCCGACGACGCCTGCATCGGCGTGATCGCCTGGATGCACACCTTCTCCCCGGCCAAGATGTGGATCGGCGGCATCGATGCGCTGTCCAAGCCCCTGGTCCAGCTGCACACCCAGTACTCCCAGTCCCTGCCCTGGTCCACCATCGACATGGACTACATGAACCTCAACCAGGCCGCCCACGGTGACCGCGAGTTCGGCTACATCCTGACCCGCCTGAGCCAGCCCCGCAAGGTCGTCGTCGGCCACGCCACCCAGGCGGACACCCAGGTCAAGATCGGCACCTGGGCGCGCGCCGCCGCCGGCTGGGACGCCCTGCACCACACCCGCCTGGTCCGCTTCGGCGACAATATGCGTAACGTCGCCGTCACGGAGGGGGACAAGACCGAGGCCGAGCTGCGCCTAGGCGCCAGCGTGAACACCTGGGGCGTCAACGACCTGGTCGAGGTCGTCGACGCCGTCACCGAGGCGGAGGTCGACTCCCTCATCGAGGAGTACCTGGGCGCCTACGACGTCGTCGAGGAGCTGCGCCCCGGCGGCGAGCGCCACGAGTCCCTGCGCTACGGCGCGCGCATCGAGGCCGGTATGCGCCGCTTCCTCCAGGAGCGCGGTGCCACCGCCTTCACCACCAACTTCGAGGACCTCGGCGGGCTGCGGCAGCTGCCGGGCCTGGCCGTCCAGCGGCTCATGGCAGACGGCTACGGCTTCGGCGCCGAGGGCGACTGGAAGACCGCCCTGCTCGTGCGTGCCGCCAAGGTCATGGGCTACGGCCTGAGCGGCGGCGCCTCCCTGATGGAGGACTACTGCTACGAGATGACGCCCGGTAAGGAGAAGATCCTCGGCGCCCACATGCTCGAGGTCTGCCCCTCGCTCACCGAGTCCAAGCCGCGCCTGGAGATCCACCCGCTCGGTATCGGGAACCGTGAGGACCCTGTGCGCCTGGTCTTCGACGCCGACACCGGCGCCGGCCTAGTGGTCGCCATGTCAGACATGCGCGAGCGCTTCCGCCTGACCGCCAATGTTGTCAAGATCGTCGGCCCCGACGAGCCGCTGCCCAAGCTGCCCGTGGCCCGCGCCGTATGGGAGCCGGCCCCCGACTTCTACACTTCCACCGAGTGCTGGATGCAGGCCGGCGCCGCCCACCACACGGTCATGACCACGGCCACCACCCTGGAGATGTGGCAGGACCTGGCCGAGATCGCCCGGATGGAGCTGGCCCTCATCGACTCCGCCACCACCACACGTGGCTTCGTGCAGGAGCTGCGGGGCAACCAGGTCTACTACCGCCTGACTCAGGGCTGAGCTGATCGATTCGCGGCCTGGGGGCTAACCCAGCCGCTCCGGGCCCGCCCCGGCGCCGTCGACCGTGGAACCACGCGCCGACAGCGCCGGGGTGGTGGTCACCAGCCGCGCCTGCGTAAGGTGGGGTGGGAGCGATTCCTCACGGCGGCCCCCCGCAGGCCCGATACCGAGCAGCGTCAGCGCACCCTCGGCCATGGCCGGCAGGTCCAGGTCCACGCTGGTGAGCGTCGGAGTGGCGAAGGCGGCGGCGTCGGTGTTCCCCCGGCCGACCACAACCACCTCCGCCGGCACCTGCACACCTCGCCGCCTCAGCGCGCTGACGGCGCCCGCCGCAAGGGCGTCGTTGTGACAGACCATGGCATTCACGGGGAGAGCGGCGTGAGCCAGCCGCGCTACCGCCTCGACCCCGCCGAGCATTCCGTCGGGGACACCCACCCGGATTACGGCGTCGTCGTCGACGCGCAGCCCTGACTCCCGCAGGCCCTGCACGCAGGCGCCGGTCCAGTGGTCGGCGGCCTCGGCTACGCCGACCACCGCCGGGCGGAGCCGCCCCAATGCGCGCAGGTGCGCCGCAACCAGCTTCACCTGTGCCTCAGGCGGGCAGGATACGCGCGGCAAGTCCGGCGGGCCGGAATCGGCGATGAGTACCAGGGGCGACTTCGTCTGAGCCACTTCCCCGCACGCTAGTGACGCCGGGTCCACGCCCCGCGGCACGAGTACGGCGGCGTCGGACCGCTTCGCCCACGACCCAGCCAGAATCTCCTGCTCCCGGTCCGCCTCACCCTGGGTGAGCTCCAGGACCACCGACGTGTGAGCGGCTGCCCGCATCAGCCCCTGCGCCAGCGCGGCGTACAACGGCTGCTGCAGGGTGGGTATGGCCAAGGTGATGCGCCCGCGGCGCCCGCTGCGCAGCGCCGAGGCACTCGGATTGAGCCGGTAGCCCAGCGCCGTGACCGCCTCAAGTACGCGTTGGCGCGTTTCGGGCGAGGCCCCCGGCGCCCCTCGCAGCACATTGGAGACGGTCTTAGCGGACACGCCCGCGCGGCGGGCGACGTCGCTCATGGTCACGCGCGCGGCCACGGTGCCTCACCCCCGACGGTGGAATCACGTGCCAAAAGCACTACGTCCTCAATGACGGTGCGCGCGGGGGCGTCCGGTGCGGCAATGCGCCGCCGCAGCAGTGAGACGGCGTCGGCGGCGTAGGCGCCCAGAGAGGGGGAGACGGTTGTCAGCGACGGGGAGGTGTAGCGCGACAGCTCAAGATTGTCGATACCGGTCACGGCCACGTCCTGCGGTATGCGTATCCCGGACGCCGCGAGTTCGTGCAGTGCGCCGAGCGCGAGTGCGTCGTTGAAGGCGATCACCGCATCGAAGCCGATGCCGCGGTCCAGCAGCACGCGCACCGCGTTGGCGCCGTCGATGGGGCGCCACTCGGAGGAGGCGACCAGCAGGCGTTCATCCAGCTCGAGCCCGTGCTGTGACAGCGCCGCGCGTAGGGCCGCGGTGCGGGTCAGTGCGGCCGCATGCGTCCACTCGCCCTCGGAGGCCACGCCGAGGGCGGCTATGTGCTTACGCCCCAGGGCCCGCAGATGCGAGACAACCAGGCCGATACCGCAGTCATTGTCCATGGCGACGCGATCGACGACGTCGTGGCGCCTTTCCCCGAGCAGCACCAGCCGATACCGGGAAGCGGCCTCGGTGACCTCCTCCGGCGCCATTCCCTGCCAGTACATGATGGTGCCGTCGAGATCGGGGTGGTCGGCCAGAAATCTCGCCTCCCACTGACCGCGCTCGCCGGTGACTCCCAGCACCACGGCCAGGTCGTGGCGGCGGGCCTCGGCGGCAATGCGGTCGGCGATCTCGGCGAAGAAGGGCTGGTTCAGTTCCGGCACCGCAAGGCCGATCGTGTTGGAGTGTCCGGTGCGCAGCGAACGGGCGGAGGCGTTCGGGCAGTAGCTGGTACGTGCTACAGCCGCGAGCACGCGCTCGCGCGTGGTGGGGGATACCCCCGGCTCGCCGTTGACCACCCGCGAGACAGTCTTCGGCGAGACGCCTGCGAGGGCGGCGACGTCGAGCAGTGTGGCGGCCATGCGCGGCAGCATACAGATACCGCCTCCAACTATGCGGTAGCGCACATTCAACGATGTCAAGTGCTGCCGTTCGCCTTTGTTTCGTTGGCGGTTCTGAAAAATGCGGTTATGGCGGTGGAACGTGGGTGGGATCTCGTTCTTAGAGGCGCAGTAGCGGAGGTTGACAACGTTGAAGTATCGGGACACGATGGTGGCAACGCAAGCACTCCGGCACCGCCCGCCGGAGGCGCGGCCCAACCGACTCAAAGGAGAGATTCCCTTGGCAGCACGCATCTCGGTCGACGCCGACCGCCCTATCGGCCGTATCTCGCCCCGCATGTACGGCTCCTTCGTGGAGCACATGGGGCGCTGCGTCTACACCGGCATCTTCGAGCCCGACCACCCGACCGCCGACGCCAACGGCCTGCGCCAGGACGTCATGGAGCTGGTGCGCGAACTCGGTGTCACCACCGTGCGCTACCCCGGCGGCAACTTCGTGTCCAATTACCGCTGGGAGGACGGTGTCGGCCCCATCCAGGACCGGCCCCGGCGGCTGGAGCTGGCCTGGCACACCACCGAGCCCAACACCTTCGGTACCGACCAGTTCATGACCTGGTGCGACCAGGCCGGCATCGAGCCGATGATGGCCATCAACCTCGGCACCCGCGGGGAGACCGACGCCGTAAACCTCCTGGACTACGTCAACGGCCGGGCGGACACTCAGTACGCCAACCTGCGCCGCGCCAACGGGCACGAGGACCCTTACAACGTGCGCATGTGGTGCCTGGGCAACGAGATGGACGGCCCCTGGCAGGTGGGCCACAAGAATGCGGCGGACTACGCATACTTGGCCCTGTCCACGGCCCGCGCCATGCACATGGTGGATCAGGACCTGGAGCTGGTGGCCTGCGGCTCCTCCGGCTGGGAGATGCCCACCTTCGGCGACTGGGAGCGCACCATCCTCGACCTGGCCTACGACGAGGTCGACTACATCAGCCTGCACCGCTACGTCGATCCCGATGCCCAGGACCGGGCCAGCTTCCTCGCCGCCGGCGTGGACCTGGATCGCTTCATCGACGGGGTGATCGCCACCGCCGACGCCGTCGGCGCCAAGCACCGCTCGAGCAAGAAGATCATGGTCAGTGTGGACGAGTGGAACGTCTGGCGCCTGAGAGCCTGGAACTCCGTCGAGCACGGCTTCGCCCCCGACGACTGGCCGGAGGCCGCTCCCCGCATCGAGGACGTCTACACCGGTGCCGACGCCCTGGTGGTGGGCGGCCTGCTCATCTCCCTGCTGCGTCACGCTGACCGCGTCAAGGCCGCTTCGATGGCGCAGCTGGTCAACGTGATCGCCCCGATCATGACCGAGAAGGGCGGACGCGCCTGGCGGCAGACCACCTTCCACCCCTTCGCCATCGCCTCCCGGATCGCCCGCGGCCAGGCCTATGACGCCGTCGTCGCCAGCCCAGTCACCGGCACCGAGCGCTTCGGTGAGGTCGACACCGTCGACGCGGTGGTCACCTGGGAAGAGGAGACCTCCACCGGCTCGCTGCTGGCCCTGAACCGCTCACTGACCGATTCGGTGGACGTCACCGCCGCGCTGGGGGCCCTGGGCGCGAGCCGCGTTACGCAAGCTCAGATCATCGCCCCCGACGACCTCGACGCCGTCAACACCGCCGACGACCCCGACCGCGTCCGCCCCGTCCCCCACGAGGTGACGCTGGCCGACGGCGCGCTCACCACCACGCTGC
>NZ_PIZD01000076.1:0-15330 GCF_010365615.1 Actinomyces sp. 565 | reverse complement strand
GGCGGCGGGTCGGGCCGACCCGCCGCCGACCCCGCCCGGGCGGTCTGCTACGCCTGTTGGGCGTTAACAACGCTACTTAACGGCCTGCTGTATACCTTGCAGCCCTTCAGCAGGCCGTTAACAGGCGTTGTTAACCCCGAAGTGGCGTTGCAGGCGGGGAAGCCGCGTAGTAGGCGCCGCCGCTTTAGGGCCCGAGATCGCCACCGACACCCCTCAAGGCCGCTCCAGCCACCAACTTTCAACGACGTCATGCGGAAAAGTCGGGGTCAAGACGTACCAATCTTTGTGCCGTAGGCCGAATTGTGGCCCTCGGCGGCGCATCACGTCGGCCGCGTGCATCGCGTAGGAGCCAGCAGGAACCGGACTCCACGCGCGCCACGCCCCTTCAGCCCGGGAGTCGGCAAGGCCGTTGGCTGTGTAGAGGCGTGATTGGGGGGCTTCGGTGTGCTCACGGCGCTGCGGCCCGGCTTTCAGGGGCGGGCGGCCGCCATCTGAATACAGGACAGTAAGCGGGCGCCTTGATCCAGCTGGGAGCGTGTGACGGCGTCGGCTAACCTACGGACCACCGGGAAGCAATACGGGGCGGCGGCCCCACGAGAGTTACGGAAGCAACCATGCAATACCCTTCGCTCAACGGAGAGCTCATCGACCTGCGCGCGGGCGACTACGAGGCCCGGATTGCCGCCTCGGGGGCGACCCTGGTCCACCTGCGCCGCCAGGGCCGAGACCTAGTTATCCCCTTCGATGCCGAAACCGCCCTGCCCGGGGCCTGGCAGGGCAAGACCCTCGTCCCCTGGCCCAACCGCATTGCCGACGCCCGCTACACCTACCGCGGCGTGGACTATCTGGTGCCCTGCAACGAGCCGGAGACCGGGGCCGCCCTGCACGGCCTGGTCGGCTGGGCGAACTTCGCCATAACCGAGACGGACACTGACGATGCCGCGGACGGCGGGACGGCCCCTACCGCCGTCACGCTCGCCCTGAGCCTGCCCGCCTCTTACGCCTACCCCTGGAGCCTGGACATCACCGTCCGCTACGCGCTGGACGCGCGCACCGGCCTAACCGTCACCACCACCGCCACCAATGCCGGCGCCGCAGTCTCCCAGACCGTCGGCGTGGTCGGCGCCCCAATTGAGGACGGCACCCCGGCGCCCGCCCCCTACGGGGTCTCCTGCCACCCCTACCTGACCCGCTCGGTCCCGCTGGACGAGTGCGTGCTGCAGGTGCCCGCCGAGCGCGTGCTCGACGTCGACGCCCACATGGCGCCCGCAGGGGAGCGGGACGTGACCGGCACCGACTCGGACTGGCGCACCGGGCGCCTGGTGGGGGCCACCGCCACCGACAACGCCTACACCGGCCTGCCCACCGGTGCCTGGCAGGTGCGACTGACCGGCGGCGAGGGGGAGCGCAGCGTGGTCATGAGTGCCGCCGCCCCCTGGGTGCAGGTCTACAGCGGTGAGCACCTGGGGCGCCGGGGCGTGGCCGTCGAGCCCATGACGTGCCCGCCCAACGCCTTCAACACCGGGCAGGACCTGATCACTCTGGCTGTGGGCCAGTCCCACACCTTCACCTGGCGCCTCTGGGAGGAGGACTGAGCCGGGCTGCGGGGGCGCACGCAATGACTGAGCAGCCCTCCCGGCCCGAACCCGCCGCGGCGACGTCCGCGGCGGCCGGGCGACGCCCGGGAATGATGGACGTCGCCCGGCTGGCCGGCGTCTCCCACCAGACCGTCTCCCGGGTTATCAACCGCCCCGAGTCCGTCCGCCCCGCCACCCTGGCGAAGGTCCGGGCCGCCATCGACCAGCTCGGCTACCGGCCCAACATGGCCGCCCGCGCCCTGGTTACCGACTCCACCCGCATGATCGGCGTAGTCACCACCGGCTCCCACTTCCAGGGGCCCGCCTCCACCACCGCCGCCATCGAAGTCGCCGCCCGGCAGGCCGGCTACGCCACCCTTGTCACTGCTCTGGAAGCGCGTGAGGTGGGTGAGGTCCGTGAGGTCTTCGACTTCCTCATCGCCCGCGGCGTGGACGGCATTATCGCCGTCGCCCCGCAGACCTGGATCGCCACCGCCGCGGAACGGGTCGCCCGGGCGGTCCCGCTCGTCGTCGTGGCGGACGGCCTGGCGCCGAGCGAGCGCATCCACGTGGTCTCGGTGGACCAGGAACTGGGTGCACGCATGGCAGTGAGGCACCTGCTGGGACACGGCCGTGAGTCCATCGCCCACCTGGCGGGCCCACAGGACTGGTACGACGCGCAGGCCCGCGCCCGCGGCTGGCGCTCGTGCCTGGAGGACGCCGGCCGGGAGGTGCCGGCAGTGCTGGCGGGGGACTGGAGCGCCGAGCGCGGATATGAGGTCGGCGCCCAGATGGTGGCCCGCGGCCTGCCCGACGCCGTCTTCTGCGCCAACGACCTCATGGCGCTGGGCATGTTGGCGGCACTGCGCGACCAGGGCGTGCGCGTGCCCGAGGACGTTGCGGTGGCGGGCTTCGATGACACGGCGGGGACGGCATTCTTCTCCCCGCCGCTGACCTCGGTGCGCCAGCCCTTCGACGAGCTGGGGGTGCTGTGCATGGAGGTGATCCTGCGCGCCATCAACGGCGAGGCGGGGGCTACTCACTCGATCTCCCCGACTCTGCGGGTGCGGCGCTCCAGCTGCTGAGGCGGGCCGTGGCCGGCCGCCAATGACGCGGTCAGGGCGCCGACGCGGGTGAAGGTTCACGAGGTGAGTGCGCGCGTACCCTCGGCGTGAGTGGCTGATCCTTGTTGTATAGCAAGCAGATGCGGTTCGGGCGCGGTGGGAGTTGACACGCGGGAAGTGAACGTTCACACTAGAACGAGTGGCCCGCTTGGCTGTTGTGCCGAGGACCGGTGCTCCGGGCCACCGAACGATCTCAAGGAGGAGACCCACCATGTCCCGATCCCGCATCCCTGCTTTCTCCCGTCGTACCGCGCTCGCAGGGGGAGTGGGCACGGCCCTGGCGCTGGCGCTGGCCGCATGTGGCGGAGGCGGCGCCGGCGGCGGCTCCGGCAGCGACACCGCGGGCAAGGCGGCCGCGGACATCAAGATCGGCGTCGCCATGCCCACCAAGTCATCCGAGCGCTGGATCAAGGACGGCTCCAACATCAAGGCCCAGCTGGAGGAGCTGGGCTACAACGTGGACCTGCAGTTCGCGGAGGATGACATCCCCACGCAGACCAACCAGATCGACAACATGATCACTCAGGGCGTGAACCTGCTCATCATCGCGCCCATTGACGGCACGGCGCTGTCCGGGCAGCTGGACTCCGCCGGTGAGGCCGGGATTCCGGTCATCTCCTACGACCGGCTCATCCGCGACAACGAGAACGTCAGCTACTACACCAGCTTCGACAACTACGACGTCGGCACCCAGATGGGCACCTCCCTGCTCATCGGCATGGGCATTCTCAATGCCGACGGCGAGGACGCCGGCGTAAAGCCGGACAAGCCCTACAACATCGAGCTGTTCGGCGGCTCCCCGGATGACAACAACTCCCCGTTCTTCTTCAACGGCGCCATGGACGTGATCCAGCCCTATATCGAAAGCGGCGTGATTGCAGTCAAGTCCGGCCAGACGTCCTTCGACACCGTGGCCACCATGCGCTGGGACGCCGCCACCGCGCAGTCCCGCATGGACAACCTGATCACCTCCACCTACTCCGACGGCAGCCGGGTTGACGGCGTGCTATCGCCCCTGGACTCGATGTCAATCGGGATCCTCGGGGCCCTCAAGGGCGCCGGCTACGGCACCGACTCCCAGCCCTATCCCACGGTCACCGGCCAGGACGCCGAGGTAGCGGGAATCAAGTCCATCATGGCGGGGGAGCAGTACTCCACCATCTTCAAGGACACCCGCGAACTGGCCGACGCCGCCGTGCAGATGGCGGTCGCGGTGCTCGGCGGCCAGGAGCCGGAGGTCAATGACACCGAGACCTACGACAACGGCGTGAAAGTCGTCCCCTCCTACCTGCTCAAGTCCGAGATCATCACCCAGGACAACGTCCGCAGCTCGCTGATCGACACCGGCTACATCACCGAGGACGAGCTCAAGTGACCTCCATCGCCTTCAGCGGTCGCGCCGGCTGGAGTGCAACGGCGCGGGGAACGGGGAACCACCATGGCGGCTGACAACATTCTTGAGATGCGGGGCATCACCAAGCGCTTCCCCGGAGTGGTGGCACTGGATGACGTCAACTTCGCGGTCAGGCGCGGCGAGATCCACGCCATCTGCGGGGAGAACGGGGCTGGCAAGTCGACCCTGATGAAGGTGCTGTCCGGCGTGCACCCGCACGGCACCTACGAGGGGCAGATCCTGCTCGACGGCCAGGAAGTCAGCTTCTCCGACATCAAGGCGTCGGAGAGCGCGGGCATCGCGATCATCCACCAGGAACTCACGCTCAGCCCCTTCCTGTCCATCGCCGAGAACATCTTCCTGGGCAATGAGCGCTCCTCCCGCGGCGTCATCGACTGGCACCGCACGAATACCGAGGCGCAGAAGATCATGGCCCGCGTGGGGCTGGCGGAGAACCCGGCCACGCGCATCCAGGACATCGGCGTGGGCAAGCAGCAGCTGGTGGAGATCGCCAAGGCCCTGTCCAAGGACGTGCGCCTGCTCATCCTGGACGAGCCCACCGCCGCCCTCAACGACGACGACTCCGCCCACCTGCTCGACCTCATGCGGCAGCTCAAGGAGCGCGGGATCACCTGCATCATGATCTCCCACAAGCTCGGTGAGATCAGGCAGATCGCCGACTCCACGACGATCATCCGCGACGGGCACACCATCGCCACGCTCGACATGCACCGCGAGGGCGGAGTCGACGAGGACGAGATCATCCGCCTCATGGTGGGCCGCACACTGGACCAGCGATTCCCCGATCACATCCCGCACATTGCCGACGAGGCGCTGCGGCTCGAGGGCTGGACCGTGCACCACCCCGCGGATCCGTCGCGCACCGTCGTCGACGCCGCCGACCTGGTGCTCAGGCACGGTGAGATAGTCGGACTGGCCGGGCTCATGGGCGCCGGGCGCACCGAGCTGGCCATGAGCCTGTTCGGGCGCTCCTGGGGCAGCGACATCAGCGGCAGGGTCCTCAAGGACGGCCGCGAGATCGAGATCAAGGACGTGGCCTCGGCGATCGCCAACGGCATCGCCTACGTCTCGGAGGACCGCAAGCGCTACGGCCTGAACCTCATCGAGTCGATCAGGCGCAACGTGTCCTCGGCATCCCCGCGCCGGTTCTCCCAGCGCGGCGTGCTGGACCTGCACCGGGAGCGAGCCGTCGTCACCGAGCTGTGCGGCCAGATGGCGGTCAAGGCCCCCACCATCGAGTCCGTCGTCGGCGGGCTGTCGGGAGGCAACCAGCAGAAGGTCGTGCTCGCCAAGTGGGTGGCCGCCGAGCCGGACGTACTCATCCTCGATGAGCCCACCCGCGGCATCGACGTCGGCGCCAAGTATGAGATCTACCAGATCATCAACCAGCTCGCGGACGCGGGCAAGGCGGTACTGGTCATCTCCTCGGAGCTGCCCGAGCTCCTGGGCATCTGCGATCGCATCTACGCGTTGTCAGCAGGGCGCGTCACCGCCGACCTGGAGCGCAAAGACGCCACCCAGGAGACCCTCATGCGTTACATGACTCAAATCAAGGAAGCCTAATGTCAAATACACTTTCAGCGCTCGCGGGCGCTCTGCGCACGAACCTGCGGCAGGGCGGCCTGGCCGTGGCCCTGGTGGTAATCATCGCCTTCTTCGCCGTCGCCACTAACGGCCAGATCCTCTCCTCCCAGAACGTCTCCAACATCATCGTGCAGAACGCCTATGTACTGGTCCTGGCAATCGGCATGCTCTTCGCCATCCTGATGGCGGACATCGACCTCTCGGTCGGCTCGGTGGTGGCGCTGACCGGCGCGGTGGCCGGCGTCGTGACCGTCAACCACGGCATGCCCTGGTGGATGGGCGTGGTTGCCGCGCTGCTCACCGGCCTGCTGGTCGGAGTCTGGCAGGGATTCTGGATTGCCTTCGTAGGAATCCCCGCTTTCATCGTCACGCTGGCCGGCATGCTCATCTTCCGCGGCCTGACCATGATCGTGCTGCACAACCTGTCGATCTCCCCGTTCCCCGGCGGATTCCGGGAGATCTCCTCGGGATACCTCAACGGCTTGCTCGGCGGCTACGGATATGACGTATTCACGCTGCTGCTGGTGGCCATCGCGCTCGCCGCGTATGTGTTCTCCGAGGTGCGCAACCGGCGCCGTTCCATCGCCAACGAGGTGCCGGTGACCTCGCGCGGCCTGTGGATCGGCCGCATCGTGGTGGTCTGCATCATCGGTATGGCCTTCGCCTGGAAGATCGCCACCTACAAGGGCACGCCCTACGTGCTGATCATCTTGGCGGCGCTGATCCTGATCTACTCCTTCGTGGCCGGGCGCACCGTCATTGGCCGGCAGATCTACGCGATCGGCGGCAACAAGGAGGCGGCGGCCCTGTCCGGCGTCAAGGTCCCCTGGGTCCGCTTCTGGGTGTTCGTCAACAACGGGGTGCTGTGCGCATTGGCCGGCATCATCTTCACCTCCAGGCTCAATATGGCCGGACCCAAGGCGGGGCAGGGTTTTGAGCTGGATGCCATCGCCGCCTGCTTCATCGGCGGGGCAGCGGTCACCGGCGGCGTGGGCACCGTCGTCGGCGCCATCGTCGGTGGCCTGGTCATGGCCGTGATGAACAACGGCATGTCCCTGCTGGGCGTGGGCATCGACTACCAGCAGGCCATCAAGGGACTGGTGGTGCTCGGCGCCGTCGCCTTCGACCTGCTGAACAAGCGCCGTGCCGTGACCGCCTAGGCGGCGCGCAGCAGCGATCGGCCCGAAACGCGGGTGGTGGTGGGGCGACACCGGCTCACCACCGCCCGCGGTGGCAAGCCGGGCCCCGCTACCGGGGCGGCGCCGCGGAGTCGCGGACGACCAGGCGGGTGCTCAGCCGCACGGGCGTGGTGGTCAGCATGGGGCGGCCGTGGTGGTTGTCCACGATCATGCGGACGGCCTCCTGCCCCATGCGGAACAGCGGCTGACGCACCGTCGTGAGCCGCGGCGCTGCCCAGCCGGCCATCTCCGTGTCGTCGAAGCCGACCACGCTGAAGTCCTCCGGGATGCGCAGCCCGGCCTCACGAACCGCCTCGTAGATGCCCAGCGCGGTGGTGTCCGAGGCGGCGAAGACCGCGGTCGGACGCTCCCCCTCCGGCAGCCGCAGCAGCCGACGCCCCTGCTGCAGGCCGGTCTCATAGGTGAAGGTCCCGGAGGAAATCAGGTTTGCGTGGACGGGCAGCGAGTGCATCTGCAGCGCGGACAGGTAGCCCTGGTGGCGTTCGCGCGCGGGCACCGAGTCGTCCGGGCCGCCGACCAGGGCAATGCGCTCGTGGCCGAGCCCGATCAGGTACTCGGTGGCGTCCACCCCGCCGTTCCAGTTGGTCGCGCCGATGGAGGCGATGCCGCGCTCCTGCTCGCCGGAGGGGTCGATCAGCACCACTGGCAGGCCGATGCGCCTGGCGCTGGCGTGCTGCTCACGGGTGAGCGGGGAGGTCAGCACGATCAGGCCGAGGTAGTCGGTGGCCTTCAGCAGCGTGAACCACTCCGGTTCGAAGGGCACCGGGTACGCGCGCTCGGCCGGCTCGGGCGTGTAGGTGGTGTGCAGGGCGACTCCGGCGTCGAGCGCGGCGGTCGCGGCTCCTTTGAGTACTTCGATGGTGTAGGCGGTGGCGAGGTCGTCGGAGACAATCGCGATCGGCCGGTAGGTGCGGGACGGCGTTGTCTCCGGGCGCACGTAGCCCAGGTCCTCGCTGGCGGCCAGGACGCGCTCACGCGTGGCGGCGGAGACGTCGGCGCGGTTGTTCAGTGCCTTGGAGGCGGCCGACTTGGAAACGCCGGCCGCCGCAGCGACGTCGTCCAGGGTCACTCGCTGCCGAGGTTCCACGTCTTCCTCCCCTCAGGGCCGCTGGAGCCCGCCGTGTATGCGGAGGCTAGCAGCACTACCGGCGGCCCCGGCGCACCGCTGCGAGCCAGGCGACCTGCTCGCGCCACTGGTAGGACTCGCCGCCCTCGTGGCCGTTGAACGGGTAGACCCGGATCTCCGGCCGCGCCGGGTCCGCGCTGCCTGCCCGGCCCCACCGGTTGCGCGCCGCGAAGACGGTCGAAGGCGGGCAGGTGGTGTCCATCAGCCCGGTGGAGAAAAGGGCCGGGCAGGTCGCCCGCGCCCCCAGCACGGCGCAGTCGAAGTAGGCGAGCGTGTGGCGCACCTGCGCTTCCTGGTCACGGTGCACGGCCAGGAAGCCGGCAATATCGGCGTAGGGCGGGTCATCCGTCAGCCCGAGGGCGCGGGGTAGGGCGCACATGAAGGGCACGTCCGGCATGGCGGCAATGACGCGGTGGTTCAGGGCGGCCGCGGCGATGGCCAGGCCCCCTCCCTGCGAGACGCCGGTGACGGCGATGCGGGCGGCATCCACCTCCGGCAGGGCCGCGGCGGCCTCAACGGCGTGGTGGGCGTCCACGAACAGCCGCCGGTACAGGTACTCCTGGCGGGATTGCAGCCCGTGGGTGGCGAATCCGGCCGCGGCCGGACCGGTGCCGTGCGGGTCGGGAGTTTCGCCCCCAGAGCCCCAGTGCGAGCCCTGTCCGCGGGTGTCCATCACCAGGTGTGCGTAGCCGGCGGCCGCCCACGCCAGGTTGTCCTGTGGCAGGCCGCGGCCCCCGCCCATGCCGAGGAACTCGACGACGGCGGGCAGCGGTACGGACTGGTCGGCCGGGGTGATCAGCCAGGCGCGGATGGGATCCCCGGCGTAACCGCCGAAGGTGACGTCCTGGACCCGGTGGGTGCGCAGCGGCGTCGTCACGGGGGCGGAACTGACGCCGTCGGGGTCGAAGGGGTTGTGTGCGAGCGTGCGCGCCCAGAAGGCGTCGAAGTCTTCCGGCTCGGGCAGTTCGGGGGAGTAGTCCTCCAGCTCGGCCAGCGGCAGGTCGAAGTGGGCCATGGCAGCTCCTTGGGGTGCGTGTGTGGTTGACAGTGGAGGGGTGGTTGGAGGCCGGCGGCGACGGCAGTTGACACGATAATGTGCGCCGCTATACTAAATGTGTCAGACGGATTCGCGAAATATTTCGATCAGCCTGATCGGACGCGGCCGTACCTGGAGGTTTCAATGATGAAGCTCAGCGCACACCGCCCCCAACCGGAACGTTACCGCCGCCGCGTCGCCGCAGTGTTGGCCGGCGTGCTGACCGCCTCGCTGGCGCTGGCCGCATGCGGCGCAGGATCCGGCGCGAGCAGTGACGATAACACCCTCACCCTGTGGCACAACGCCACCACCGGCCCCGGCTCGGAGTACTGGGAGACCATCGCCGCTGACTTCGAGGCCTCCCACGAGGGCGTAACCGTGGAGGTGCAGGCCATCCAGAACGAGGACCTGGACGGCAAGCTCCAGACCGCCCAGAACGCCGGCGAGGGCCCCGACGTCTTCCTCGCCCGCGGTGGCGGCAAGCTCCGCGACATGGTGGAGGCCGGCCTGGTCCTGGACATCTCCGGCATGATCGATCAGTCCGTGGCGGCCGACGTCCCCGAGGGCGCCTTCTCTGCCTACACGGTGGATGACGGCATCTATGCCATGCCCACCTCGCTCCAGCCCGGCGGCATCTACTACTCCCAGGACCTGTTCCAGGCCGCCGGCATCACCGCGGCGCCCACCACCATGGAGGAGCTGTCAGACGCCGTAGCCAAGCTCAAGGAATCCGGCACCTCCCCGATCGCCCTGGGGGCCAAGGATGCGTGGCCGGCGGCTCACTGGTACTACTTCTTCGCCCTGCGCGAGTGCAGCCAGGAGGTGCTGGAGTCCTCGCTGTCCGAGCTGGACTTCTCCGACCAGTGCTGGGTGGACGCCGGCGAGGACCTGGCGGACTTCGCCGCCACCGAGCCCTTCAACAGCGGCTTCCTGACCACCTCCGCCCAGCAGGGTGCCGGCTCCTCGGCAGGCATGGTCGCCAACCACCAGGCCGCCATGGAGCTCATGGGCACCTGGAACGTCGGCGTCATCGCCTCACTGACCCCGGACGAGGAGCCGCTGCCCGACCTGCGCTGGTTCCCCTTCCCGGCCGTAGAGGGCGGCGAGGGCGACCCCACCGCCATCATGGGCGGCGTTGACGGCTACGCCTGCTCCTCCACCGCCCCGGCGGAGCTGTGCGCCGAGTTCCTCAACTTCTTCATGAGCGAGGAGCGTCAGGAGGCCTACGCCGACGCCTTCGAGACCATCCCCGTAAACGAGAAGGCGCAGGACGTGATCACTCAGGAGGCGCTGCTGCCGCAGGTGGAGGCCAACAACGAGGCCGCCTACTCCCAGGTGTGGCTGGACACCTCCCTGGGGCAGAACATCGGCAACGCGCTCAACGTCGCCGTCGTCGACATGCTGGCGGGCAAGGGCGACGCCCAGGGCATCGTCAACGCGATGACCGCAGCCGCCGCCAAGGAATAGTCCGCACCCAACTTCCCAACTAGCAGGCCGCGGCGCGCCCCGCACGCGCCCGGGCGCGCCGCGGCCAACCCACGAAACGAGACCAGCACAATGACAACAGCTGCAAGCTCGGCGCCTGTCAGCGGTGCCGGCGCCGTCGCCAGGCGGAGAGTCAAGAGGAAGAGCCCCAGCGCCCTGTCCTGGCGGGACCGGGTGGAGATCACCGCCCTGTCCGCCCCGGCCGTCATCCTGTTCCTGACCTTCGTCATCCTGCCGGTGATCATGGCCGCCTACTACGGCTTCTTCAAGTGGAAGGGCTTCGGCGTCCCCACCAACTTCGTCGGCTTCGACAATTACCGCACGATCCTCACCGACCCCGAGTTCCACAACGTGCTGCGGCACAACGCCATCGTGGTGGTAGGCTCACTGGCCCTGCAGGGCCCCTTCGCCCTGTTGCTGGCGCTGCTGCTCAACAAGAAGATGCGCGGGCAGTCGCTCATCCGCGTTCTCATCTTCATCCCCTACGTGATCTCCGAGGTCATCGCGGGCACCGCCTGGGGGCTGATGCTGCAGACCGACGGCGCCGTGAACGGCATGCTGCGCAAGCTCGGGCTCGGGGCGCTCGCCACTGACTGGATCTCCAACCCCAAGACGGCACTGACCGTCCTGTTGTTCATCCTGACCTGGAAGTACGCCGGATTCGCCGTCATCATCTTCCTGGCGGGCATGCAGGGCATCCCCGAGGAGCTGACTGAGGCCGCCAAGGTCGACGGCGCCTCCTACTGGCAGATCCAGCGCAAGATCACCATCCCCCTGCTGGGACCGACCATGCGCATGTGGGGCTTCCTGTCGATCATCGGCTCCCTGCAGCTGTTCGACCTGGTCTACATCATCTGGGGGCAGTACATCTCCTCCACCGCGGGCACCTCCACCATGGCCACCTACATGGTGGTCAACGGACGCATGAGCGGCAACTACGGCTACGGCAACGCGGTCGCCGTGGTGCTGTTCTTGATCTCCCTGGTGATCGCCCTGACCTATCAGCGATTCGTCCTGCGCCGCGACACCGAGGGCGCACTGACCGGGAGCAGCCGATGACCGCCGCCGTAACGTCCCTCAAGCCCCTGGCCCCCGCCGAGTCCGCGGCCGGCGCCAAGTACCGCCGTGGGCGCGCCGCCAAGCCCAAGCCCGAATGGGCCAGCCCCGCGGTCTACCTGGTGGCAGCGCTGGTGATCGCCGCCCTGCTCGCCCCGGTCGCCTACGTGATCCTCGGCGGATTCCGCAACAATTCCCAGATCACCGCCGATCCCGCCGGCCTGCCCGACCCCTGGGTGGTGGACAACTACCGGGTGGTGCTGACCAGCTCCGGTTTCTGGCTGCAGGTCGGCAACTCCACCATCGCCGCCGCCTGCGGCACCATCGGCACCGTAACGCTGGGGCTGATGGTCAGCTTCGTGATCGCCCGCTACCCCTTCAAGGGCGGCAGTGCGCTGTACATGCTGTTCGCGGCGGGACTCATGTTCCCCATGACCGTGGCCATCACGCCGCTGTACATCTTGATCAAGAACCTGGGCATGATGAACTCCCTGGCCGGCATCATCATCCCCGGCATCGCTTTTGCCCTGCCGCAGACGGTCATCATCCTGGTGCCCTTCCTGCGCGCCATCCCCAAGGAGCTGGAGGAGGCGGCCTCCCTGGACGGCTGCGGGCGCATGGGGTTCTTCTGGCGTGTGGTGGTGCCGCTGTCCGCGCCCGGCGTGGTCACCACCGGCATCCTGACCTTCGTCGGCTCGTGGAACTCCTACATGCTTCCGCTGTTCATCCTGACCGACCACTCCAAGTACACCCTCCCGCTGGGGGTGCAGGCCTTCGCCTCCGAGCACTCGGTCAACACCGCGCAGGTCCTGGCCTTCACCTCACTGTCCATGATCCCCGCCCTCGTGGTCTTCAGCCTGTTCGAGCGCCGCATCGTCGGCGGCCTGACCGGCGCCGTCAAGGGCTGACCCGGGGCCGACCGTCACCACCCCAATCTGGAGCCAACCGTGAACACCTGGAACAACACCTCCCTGCCCGCGCACGAGCGTGCCACCGCCCTCTTAGCGGCCATGAGCCGCCGGGAGAAGATCCACCAGCTCGCCTCCTTCTGGGAGCGCAATGAGGAAGAGGCCGTCCCCGCACCGGAACCCGCCGGCGCCGGAGAACTCGGCGGCCAGGCGGGCCCCGCGGACACTGCTCACCAGGTGGCCCCCATGGCCGACGCGTTCGCGGTAGGGCGCCAGGGATGGGAGGAGAGTATCGATGGCGGACTGGGCCACCTGACCCGCATCTACGGCACGGACCCCGTAAGTGTCGCCGACGGCGCCGCCAAGCTGGCACGGCTCCAACGCGAGGTCGTATCCCGCAACGCCTTCGGCATCCCGGCCATCGCCCACGAGGAGTGCCTGACCGGCTTCACCGCGCTGGGGGCGACCGTATACCCGGCCGCCATCGCCTGGGGCGCCACCTGGCGCCCAGCACTCGTGGAGCAGATGGCGCGGCGCATCGGTGCCGACCTGCACGCCGTCGGCGTCCACCAGGGCCTGGCCCCGCTGCTGGACGTGGTGCGCGACTACCGGTGGGGGCGCGTGGAGGAGACCTGCGGGGAGGACCCCTACCTGGTGGGCACGCTCGGCACCGCCTACGTGCGCGGCCTGCAGGCCCAGGGAGTGCACGCCACCCTCAAGCACTTCGTCGCCTATCCGGCCTCGAAGGCCGGCCGCAACCACGCGCCGGTGTCCATGGGCACGCGCGAGCTGGAGGACATCATGCTGCCTCCCTTCGAGATGGCTGTACGCGAGGGCGGCGTCGCCAGCGTGATGAACTCATACTCCGACATCGACGGTGAGCCCGTGGCAGCCTCCCGCCACCTGCTCACGCAGGTGCTGCGCGAGCGCTGGGGCTTTACCGGCACCGTGGTCTCCGACTACTGGTCGGTGCGCTTCCTCCAGGCCATGCACCACGTGGCCGGGGACTACGCCCACGCCGCCGCGCTCGCGGTGCGTGCCGGACTGGACGTGGAGCTGCCGGAGACCACCTGCTACTCCCACCTCGGCGCCGCCCTGGACGCCGGCCTGCTCACCGAGACCGAGCTCGACACCGCCGTGGCACGGGTGCTGACCCAGAAGGCCGAGCTGGGCCTGCTTGACGCCGACTGGGACCCGACCACCGGCGTCGAGGCGGACCGCGACCTCGACTCGCCCGGCAACCGCGCCGTCGCTCGCGCCATGGCCGAGGAGTCCGTGATCCTGTTGAAGAACGACGGCGTGCTGCCGCTGAACCCCGACGCGCGCGTGGCCGTGTCCGGTCCGGTATGGGAGGACGTGCGCTCCTTCCTGGGCTGCTACTCCTTCCCCAACCATGTGCTAAGCCGTGACGGCGGCCGCACCACGGGACTGGACATCCGCGACCTGCCCACCGCGCTGCGCGCCGCCCACCCGGGCGAAGCCGCCTTCCACCAGGGCGTCGGCTTCATCGACGGGCGCACGGAGGACTTCGATGCCGCCGTCGACGCCGCCGCGGCCGCCGACGTCGCCATCGTCACTCTCGGGGACATCGCCGGGCTCTTCGGCGGCGGCACCTCCGGGGAGGGCTGCGACGTCGTCGACCTGGGCCTGCCCGGACGCCAGGGCGAACTGCTGGAGGCGGTGCTGGCGACCGGCACCCCCACCGTGCTGGTGCTGGTAACCGGGCGCCCCTACGCGCTGGGGGAGTACGCCGATCGCTGCGCCGCCATCGTGCAGGCCTTCATGCCTGGCGTGGAGGGCGCCGACGCCATTGTCGGCGTGCTCACCGGTGCCATCAACCCCTCCGGGCGGCTGCCCGTCGCCATTCCGAATGGTCGCGGCGGCCAGCCGGGCACCTACCTGGCGGCACCACTCGCCTGGCACGCCGACGGCATCTCCAACCTGGACCCCACCCCGCTGTATCCCTTCGGCTACGGGCTCAGCTACTCGGCCTTCGCGCTCACCGACCCCGCCGTCTCCTCCGCCCAGATGGACGCCGACGGCCAGGTCGACTACGCGGTCACGGTCAGCAATACCTCCGACCGTGCCGGTGCCGAGGTCGTCCAGCTGTACCTATCCGACCCGGTGGCCGAGGTGGTGCGCCCACTGAAGGCCCTCATCGGCTTCGCCAAGGTGGACCTGGAGGCGCGGGAGTCCAAGCGCGTCACCTTCACGGTGCACGCCGACCGCAGCTCCTTCACCGGCACCGACCACCGGCGCATTGTCGAACCCGGGCAGATCCTGCTCTCCGCCGGCACCAGCAGCGAGGACCGGCTTGCGCCGCTCGCCGTCGAGATCACCGGGCGGCGCCGCGTGGTCGGCGAGGGCCGCGTGCTCACCACACCGGTCGCCGTCACGCCCGCGCCGACGGCACCCTGAAGCCCGGTGGCGCGGCCCTGCACGACCGGGTCAAGGACCGGTGGACGCTGCCAACGGGGGTGCGCGCCGATGCTCAGGTGAAGCTGTGCCTGTCCGGTTTCTGCGGCCCCTACCTAGGTGGCGCGCGGGGGCAGTGGTTGTGGCGTGCCGGGACCGGCGGCGGGTGTTCGGGGCTGCGCTGGCGCGGCGGTTCGTACGTTCTGGCCGGCGGTTCGCGGGCACTGGTTGACGGTTCGTACCTGGTGGTGACGGTTCGTACGTTCCGGTCGACGATTCGTACCTGGTGGTGACGGTTCGTACCGTAGGGGTACGTCGCGTCACCGAAAGGTACTGTGTTGTCTCATGACTTCTGGGACTGTTGGATCTCATGACATCTGGGAGTGTCAGAAGTCGTGAGATTCTG
>NZ_PIZD01000013.1:0-57291 GCF_010365615.1 Actinomyces sp. 565 | reverse complement strand
TCGTATTCGGTCGGCGTCGGGTAGTCGACTACGACCTCGCACGCCCGAATACGACCTCATCGGCCCCAAAACGACCCCCTGCGCCCGGTCGAACACGACCTCGCCAGCCCGAGAACGACCCCAGCACGGCGAGAACGACCTCATCCGCCCGAGAACGACCCTCGAGCACGATCGCCGCACCCGCAAATGCGAAAAGCCATTTAACACCCCCATAACCAGAGGGCACCGCATTCCCAAGCGCGCACAAGCGGAAGTGGGGAGTCCTCCCCATTCCCGCTTCCTGGTCCTCTGCCTAGCCTGGCGGCGCGAATACTCGAATGTTCCCGAAACCTGGAGCACCCATGAAACGTCTTCCGCGCGTCGCGACCATAGTCGCTGCCACCGCGACCACTGTGACCCTGGCTGTATCGCTGTCCGCCTGCTCATCCGACCGCTCCGCCGAAGCCGAGGCGCAGAGCCCTGTGCAGCAAGTCACCGCTGCGGCCAGCACCAACACCGACGCCGCCACCGATGCCGCCAAAGCCCCTGACGCCGAAGCCGACGACTCGGCCCGCAGCGGGGCAACCGTCCCCGACGGCTACACCCTCACCGAGATTCCCGACGCCGATCTCTCCATCGCCATTCCCTCCACATGGACCGTAGCCACCGGCGCGGAGCTGGCCGACTCCGAGTCGGCAGAGGCCATCGCCTCCGCCCTCGGCTACACCACGGAGACGGTACAGGCCCTGTCCAACCAGTTATCCATTTTCGCCGTTGACGCCGGCAACACATCAACGGCCGGCGAAAACATCAGCGTCCAAACCACCCCGGGCACCAGCCTGCTGGGTGAGTCCGACCTGAGTGCTGCGCTCGCAGTGACCAGCACGCAGCCGGGAGTCAACGTCGAACCCGGCACCTTCAGCGAGGTGACAACCGGGAGCGGAGACGACGCCTCCATGTACACCTACACGATGACTATGGACAGCAACCCGGGAAGGACGATTCACGGCGCATATATAGCCGTCCTGGACAACAGTGGCCAGTCGGTTGTCATAAATGTCGCCTCCCACACGTCCACGCGGGTCACGGACCTGAGCGACGCAGTCATCGGCTCCATCTAATCCCTCTCAGCACATTCACACCTACACACGCAGAGGATCAAAATGTCCCACACACCACGTAAAACACTCGGCGTCATCGGCCTGGTAGCCGCAGCCGCACTGGCCGTATCCGCGTGCCAGTCCGAGCCAGAGACCACCGCCCAGTCCCCCGACCAGCAGGTAACCACCGAGTCCGGCGGCGACTCGACCGACGAGCCACTAACGGATACCGCCACCGATTCAGCTTCGGAGCCGACCGCGGAGATCACCGTTCCGGACGGCTACACCCTCACCGAGGTTCCCGACGCAGACCTGTCACTAGCTCTTCCCGCGGACTGGAGCACCGTGGCAGGCGACGCGTCCGACACCTCCCAAGCCGATGCCGTCGCCGAAATCGCGAATGTAACCGGCTGGGACGAGGAGCAGGTGATCGACTCCTTAAGGGGCATGGACCTGTTCAGCATGGATACCAGCGGTGACACCCGGTACAACCCGAATCTCAGCGTGGTGATCTACAACGATCAGTACACGCGCCCCACCGAGGATGACATGCACACCCGCCTCGAGCACGACATCACCTCATCGGACCTCACGGCAACCCCCGTCAACTACACCGCGCCCAGCACCGCTAGCGGGCAGGAGGCCGCCGTGCAGACCTACGTCATCACGGGCGAGGACTCCAGCCGCACCGAGGGCGCCTATGTGGCCGTGCCAGCCAACCGCGGCGATTCCATGGCCGTGATCACCATCTCCGCCAGTACTGCCGAGCACACGCAGGAGCTGATCGACGCCATCCTCGACTCGATCTGATCCGTGACATTTCAGTGCCAGGTTCGTTATCGTTGGGGTGGGGTCTGCACGACCCCACCCCAACAACGCGATGAGACACCGAAGGCCCGTCATCCCTGACACACCTGGATTGGAGCCCCATGCCCCGCACGTCCCGCCGCAGCGCCCTCACCTCCGCCCTGGTCCTGGCCGTCTCCGTTTCCGCGACGGTATCTGCATCCGCGCTCCTTACGGCCTGCTCCCCGGGCACCGAGTCGTCCCCCCAGCCGGTCACGCCCGAGGGCTACACCCTCACCGAGGTTCCAACCCTGGGCCTGTCCCTGGCGGTGCCAGCCGACTGGACCACCTTGACCAGTGACGGGCTGGACGACGACGACCTGGTGCGCACCGTCGCGGAGGCACTTAAGCAGGATGTGGACTCACTGCGTGAGCAGGCTGCGACCTTCCACCTGATCAGCGTGGATGCGGACGCCGTCGGCTTCGCGGAGAACCTGGTGGTCTCCCAATACGAGCTCGAGGGCGGACTGCCGCCCGAGGAGGAGCTCGCGGAGATCACCGAAGGCGATCAGGTCAACTCCAGCGACTACGTGCGGAGGACCACCGGCTCCGGAGCCGACGCCGCCCTGTACACGGCCTCCGGCGTCCTCGGCGGGTCCAGGCAGGACTTCCACATCGCCTTCATGGCCATCATGACGGGCGCCATAGCAAGCGCCACCACCTCCGCCGCCTCCCCAGCGGGCGGCGCCACCGCTTCCAGCCCAGCCGATTCAGTCACCTTTGTCCTGATCAAGGCGACTTCCACCGACCGCGCCCAGGAGCTGGCCGACGTCGTCCTGGAGTCCATCTGACTCGGATTGCGCTGGCACTTGTTCCGCAGTCATCCAGCCGATAGCGCTCCTGACGCTCACAAGCCCGCTGGCTCACAACTCCCGCTCTTGTAGTTGCCGACCACTGTCCACCACACGCTTGACGCCCAAGCCACCCGACCGGAAAGGACCCACCCATGACCCGTTCCACCCGCTTCCCCCGTCTGGTCCCCCTGGCCGCCACCGGCCTGACCGCCGTCGCCCTGAGCCTGTCGCTTGCCGCCTGCTCTTCCTCCGACTCAGGCTCCGCCGACCCGGCAAGCACCGAGTCCAGTCAGTCCGTCACCGTCGAGTCCTCCGCCGACGCCGCGCAGGCCCCGGACGGCGCAGCAGTCCCGGAGGGCTTCACGCTGGTCGAGGTGCCGGAGTACGGCATCTCGGTGGCCGTCCCCTCCGACTGGGAGACCCTTACCTCAGCCAATGCCTCTGATACGGAACTGGTGGCACGCGTCGCCAAGGCGAGGGACATGTCCGAGGACGAGGTGATCGCCGATCTGGAGGACCGGCCACTTTTGAGCATCGACACCGCCGCCGATGGCGATTTCGCGCCCTACCTGGTGCTGAGCCGAATCGACGATGACGGCCCCCTGCCGTCCGAGGACAAGATGCAGTCGCTGGCGGAGCTCAACGCGGCTGAGACTTCTGAGCTGGAGCAGACCACCTCCGGCAGTGGCGCCGACGCGTCCCTGTTCACCATGAGCGCCTCTGATGACGGCGTGCAGTACAACTTCTCGGCGGTCAGTGTTTCTGAAGGCGATGACGCCTACATCACGACCGTGGTCGTCTCCGATTCCGCGCAGCAGGCCCAGGAGGTCTCCGAGGCCGTACTCGCCTCCCTCTAAACCGCGCGTGCAATACTGCACGGAAGGGATGCCGCCCGGCTTCCCGTTGGTCGACGAAAGGACTCACTATGGCACTCGATGACCTGAAGAAGAAGGCCGAGGGCGTCGTCAGCTCAGACAAGGTCGAGGAGGTCTCCGACAAGGTGCTCGACACGGCTGCGGATGCCGCCAAGAAGGTCACCGGGGGCAAGTTCGACTCCCAGATCGACTCCGCTCGCGACGCCGCCGACAAGGCCATCGGCAACGACTGATGCACGCAGTGGCATCCTCAGGCACCAGCCGGCCGTAGAGTCGGTCAGGTGACTACCGCGCCCGCATCCCCTCCGTCCAGCCTTGAGCCCGTCCCCGACTGGCTCGACGAGATCGAGGGGGCGCGGGCGCTCGCATGGGTGGCGCAGCGTAATGCCGCCACCCGCGCCGCCTTCGACGGCGCCCCGGGGTTCTCCGAGCTGCGCTGCGACCTTGAGACGATCCTGGACTCCCCCGACCGGATTCCCCTGGTAGGTGAGGCGGCTGGTGCGCTGTACAACCTCTGGACCGACGCCGCCCACCCGCGGGGGCTGTGGCGGCGCACCACCTGGGCGTCCTACCGGGACGGCGCTCCCGCTGCGGGAGCGGCGGGCTCCACCGACTGGGACGTGCTGCTGGACCTCGATGCGCTCGGCGAGGCTGAGGGAACCACCTGGGTGTGGCACGGGGCGTCTGTGCTGCGCACCGGTCCGCTAGCCGGGCGGCGCGCCCTGGTGACGCTTTCCGACGGCGGTTCCGACGCCGACGTTACCCGCGAGTTCGACCTGGACACACGCAGTTTCGTGCCCGTGGACCCGGTAGCCGGCGGAGGCTTCCACCGAGAGGCGTCCAAGGGCTTCCTGACCTGGGCCGATGAGGTCGGCGACGCGGCGCTCCTGGCTACGGACTTCGGCGTCGGCTCCCTGTCGCCGGCCGGCTACCCGCGGCAGGTTCGGCGTCTGCGCCGCGGGCAGGACCCCAGCGAGGGCGAGGTGCTGCTCACCGCGGCTGCGGCGGACAACGGCGCCTGGGCGTACCGAGACTTCTGGGGACGCACCTGGCTGCTGACTCATCCTGACTTCTACACCGAGGAGCTGTGGCTGCTGCCCGACGGCGCCCCGGTTTTCCCGGCCGCAGACGCCGAGCGCCTGCTGACCGCCGTCGACACGGCGGTGGCACCGGGTGCCTTGCACGTGGATGTACCCGCCTCGGCGGCGGTGACTCCGGCCTGGGACCTGCTGCTGATCGAGTTGCGGGAGGACTGGCAGGCCGAAGCGGGCTGCACCTATCCGGCCGGCTCGCTTCTGACCGCCCCCATCGACGCCTTCCTGGACGGCTCCCGGGAACTGACGGTGCTGTTCACCCCGACCCCGGCGACCTCGCTGTCGGGCTTCACCATCACCGCTCACCACTTGGTACTTGAGCTCCTGGACGATTGTGTTACCGCACTGGAGGTGCTCACTCCGGCAGGACCAGACGGGGTCGGCCCCTGGTCACGGCGCCGCCCCGGCCTGGGGGCACTCGCCGATGGCGCTGTGCGCGCCGCACCGGACAGCCTGGGGTCAGCCGCGTCCTCACCCACGGGCTCACCCGCCCGCGCGGATGGGCGTGAGCCCCGCCCGGACGCGGCAGCTACTTCGACGGATCCGACGCTGCTGCGGCCGGGGCGGGCACTGCTGCAGGTGTCCGCGAGCGCCGTCGACCCCCTGGAGGGGGACCGGCTGTGGCTGAGCAGTTCTTCCTTCACCCGTCCCACCACGCTTGCGGTCGGGGAACTGGGCACGGACGGCGAACTGGGCGGCGTCGAGGTGCTGCGGTCCGCACCCGAGCGCTTCGACGCCGGCGGCGTCCTCGTCAGCCAGCACGTGGCGGTCTCGGAAGACGGCACCCGCGTGCCGTACTTCCAGATCGGTCGGCCCCGGCTCGACGACGCCGGTCAGCCGCTGCCCTCCCCGACGCTCCTGTACGGCTACGGCGGCTTTGAGGTCTCGCTCGGCATCAGCTACCTGCCGGTGACCGGCCGGGCGTGGCTGGAGCGCGGCGGCACCTACGTGGTGGCGAACATCCGCGGCGGCGGCGAGTATGGGCCGGCCTGGCACCGGGCGGGACTGAGGCAGAACCGGCACCGGGTCTACGAGGACTTCGCGGCCGTGGCACGGGCACTGGTGGAGCGGGGCGTTACCACGCCGGAGCAGCTGGCGGTGCACGGCGGTTCCAATGGCGGGCTGCTAGTGGGGGTCATGCTCACCCGCTACCCGCAGCTAGTGGGCGCGGTGGTGTGCGAGGTGCCCCTGCTGGACATGCGTCGCTACCACCGGCTGCTGGCGGGAGCCTCCTGGGAGGCGGAGTACGGGAATCCGGATGACCCGGCGCAGTGGGAGTTTATCCGCGAGTTCTCACCGTTCCACCTGCTTCAGCCGGGGCGCACCTACCCGCCGGTGCTGCTGGTGACCTCCACCCGGGACGACAGGGTGCACCCCGCGCATGCGCGCACCATGGCGTACCGCATGCTGGAGCTGGGGCAGGACGTCACCTTTTTCGAGAACAGCGAGGGCGGGCACCGCCGTGCGTCTACCAGCGCCCAGCGGGCATACATGTACGCCCTGGAGCACGAGTTCGCCTGGCGTGCGCTGACACGCAGCAGGTCAACCAGCTCCTGAAGCTCACCCCGCGGCCCGCAGGAGTCCAGTGGGAGCCAGCCGCGAGCGTGAGCGGGCTCGCTAGCGTGCGTGAGCATGAGCTGGCTCACCCGCGTGCTTGCGTGCGGGGTCGAGTGTGCGGAGTCGAGTGTGCGGGGTCGAGCGTGTGGGGGCGCTTGCTACGTCGGTTAGACGTTAACAACGCTACTTAACGGCCTGCTGTATACCTCAGAGCCCTTCAGCAGGCCGTTAACAGGCGTTGTTAACCCCGAAGTGGCGTTGCAGACGGTGAGGCGGCGCAGCAGATGACCCCGCTTCCGGGCACGGGTATACCGGACCCTTCCTGCATGTGGGCGTGATGGGGCGGTGGTGTGCGCCCAGGCACTCGCAGGGGGTAGGGCGGGTTGAATGCGACCGCGCTGCCGACATCGGGGTGCTCCCACGCACCCGCAAGGGGTAGGGCGTACGAGTGCGCCCCGAAGGCCGTCGGCAACCCCGAGGTCCGGTCTGAAACCGCATGATTCCAATGTTCCTCCTGCGACTGCCGACAACACTGGAGCGGTCTGGCCGCTCGCGGACACGTCCGGCCGCCGCGCATGGGAGCAGGCACCAGCGGCCGCCAGGCGGACAGGCCACCGCCCCGCATGAGCACCCACAAGACGCTCGCTAGTCAGGAGGACGGCGTGAACGTCTCAGCGGCGGGCACGGACAGCGCCAACCACGGTCACCACCAGTCCCGCCACACCCGCAGCGCCGGCACCTAGGACCAGCAGGGCGGAGACCGGGACACGATCGAGGTTCATGGTCGGACCGACCACCAGTCCCGTAGTGCCCGCGGGGCAGGAGACACGGTACACGCCGCCAGCGTCGGCCTTGAAGGTGGCATAGGGCACCCCTGGCTCGGGGGTGTCCAGCCCCACCGCGGCACCATCGGGATCGCTGACGCTGCAACCGGAAGTAGCGGTCGCAGAAGTGCCGTACAGGCCCGCCGTCGTGCCGGCCGACAGATAGACCCGCCCGTCCTCACCCAGGGGCGCTCCCCGGCTGAGGGAACCGTCCACGACCGCCATAACACCGACAGCCAGTAGCAGCGGAGCCACCACCAGCATCAGCACCAGGCCGACGCCGAAGGCGCGCCACCGGTGCGGGCGCGGGCGCTCCGGCCCGCCCTCGGTCCCGGATGAGCGGGCCGCATGCTGAACGCCGCCGGGCGCGCCGTGGGAGCGCCGCCAAGTGCTGTTCACAGCGCCCGGCGAGCCTGCCGCACTCGTGCCCGCAGGCCGCACCGGTTCCGCGTCGGCCGGGGGCTCAATGCCCTGCTCACGCAGGTAGGCGGCGAGCTCCTCCGGGCTCAGGCGCTTGCCGTAGCGGGGTTCGCCGTCCTCGGTCTCGTATGCCGCCACCGCTGCTCCCTGGTGCGGCTACGCCGTCAGGCGTCCGCGGAGTCGGCCTTGGAGCCACCGATCTTCGCCGCGATCTCAATGAACAGGCGCAGAATGATGATGTTCACCGCGACCCCCGGGATGTCGACGAGGAGTTTCAGCAGGAAGTCACCGAAGTTGAAGTAGGTGCTGCCGTCGTAGTTGGAGTGGTAGTAGGTGTCGTCGAATGCGCCGAAGACCCACGCCACCACATACAGGACGAATCCGACGGTGAAGATGGTCTTGCCGTACTTGGAGGCGAAGTCGCGAGCACCGTCGAACAGGTTGCTCATGAAGGACTCCGAGGACGCCGTCGGGGCCTGCGCGTAGGGGGCGCCGTTGTAGGGAGCCTGCTGGAACTGTCCGGGCTGCGCGGCCTGCGCCGGCTGGTACTGAGCCGGCTGCTGCGCCTGCTGGGGGTACTGCTGCGGATTGTAGCTGCCCGGGGCGGAGCCTGCCGACGGCGGGATGTAGGGCTGTCCTGGGTTGGGGGGCTGGGTCATAACGCGTAATCCTTCACTTTCTGATGCAGTAGCAATGTCAGCCTACCGCCCGCAACCGGCAGGATCACGAGTTGAGGGGCGTCTCACCTGCGATAACGGTCTCCTTCGGGCGGCCTGATGGCGCCCGGATCACCAGGAGCGACGCACCACAATCGCCGTACCCGGACGCGCGGAGGAGGCCCCCGCAGCCGATTCGGTCGCGGATGCCCGCACATCCGGGCGGCTACGGGCGCGGCGCCCCGGCTGGACCGGGACGACCTGCACCTCGCCGTCGGCGGCCGCAGCGAAGACCCGCTCGACGGCTGCCTGGCGGGCGCGCAGAGAGCGGTTCTCGGCCTCCAGCCGCTCCACGCGCCGCTCCAAATCGAGGATCCGGCGTATGCCCTCCAGATTGATGCCCTCCTGGCTCAGCGCCTGCACGCGCCGCAGCCGCTGAACGTCGCGGTGCGAGTAGCGCCGCCCCCGCCCGGAGGCGCGGGCGGGGGTGACCAGGCCCAGGCGGTCGTACTGCCTGAGGGTCTGGGGGTGCATGCCTGCCAGCTCCGCCGCCACGGAGATGACGTAGACGGCCCGCTCGTCGGCATCCTCGGCGAGGAAGTCGACGCCCTGTCCCGTCAGGCGGCGCGCACTCACCGCGCCGCCTCCCCGGCGAGGTTAGCGCGCGGATCCGCCTCCATGGCCGCGTCGAAGGCCTCCAGGGCGGCCTTGGCCTCCTTGGACAGCTTCTTGGGCACGGCCACCTGCACCGTGACCAGCAGGTCGCCGGTCTTCTTGGAGGTGGCTACTCCCTTGCCGCGCAGGCGCAGCACGGTGCCGGAGGAGGTACCGGGCTTGATGCGCACGCGGCTGGTCTTGCCGTCCAGGAGGGGCACCTCAACGGTTGCGCCGAGGGCCGCCTCCTTGAGGGTGACGGGCAGGTCCATGCGCAGGTTGGCGGGGTTGACCGGGTCGATGGAGTACACCGGGTGCTTGGCCACCGAGATGGTCACCACCATGTCGCCGTTCTCCCCGCCGTTCGTACCCGACCGCCCCTTGCCGCGCAGGCGGATCTTCTGGCCGTCGTGCACGCCGGCGGGGATGCGCACGGTGATGGTGCGCCCGTCGGCGGTCAGCTCGGCCAGCGTGCCGGAGACGGCGTCGCGCAGGGAGAGCGTGGCGTTGGTGAGCACGTCCGGCCCCTTGACCGGCTGCGGCTGGGAGGAGAACCCGCCGAATCCGAAGGGGCCGCGCGCGCGGCGCCCGCCAGCGCCCGCGCCGCCGGCAGCGCCTCCGAACATGCGCAACAGGTCCTCCAGGTCCTCCTGGGAGGCGCCCCCGGAGGTGGAGTAGCGCACGTTCGGACCGCCACCGCCGAACATCGAGGAGAAGATGTCCTCGAAGCCCGCGCCGGCGCCGCCGGCCCCGGAGGTGAAGCGGGCGCCGCCGCCCGCCATGGAGCGGATGGCGTCGTACTGCTGGCGCTCCTTGGGGTCCGACAGCACGGCATAGGCCTCGCCGATCTCCTTGAACTTCTCCGCCGCGGCGGCATCCCCGGGGTTGCGGTCCGGGTGGTACTTCTTGGCGAGCGCGCGGTAGGCCTTCTTAATGGCGGCGGAGTCGGCGTCCTTGGCGACGCCGAGGACCGCATAGAAGTCCTTGGTCATCCAGTCCTGACTGGCCATGGCTCACCGCCTCCTTTCTGTTCCTGCTTCTCCTGTTATCCGTTATGGGCGCCGCCTCAGGCCGGGTTGGCGACCTGCACACGGGCCGCCCGCACCACGCGCTCACCGAGCTTGTATCCGGGCTGGAGCACCAGTGCGATGCTCGGCTCGCTGACCTCGGCGGACTCGGTGGCCATGAGGGCCTCGTGCAGCTTGGGGTCGAAGACCTCCCCGACCTCGCCGAAGCGCTCCAGTCCGAACTTATCGGCCAGGATCTGCTCCAGCTTGCCGGCGATGGTGCCGAAGGTGCCGGTCAGGTCGCCGTGCTGGCGGGCCAGCTCGATCTCGTCCAGGACCGGGATCAGGGTCTCGACGACGCTCGCCTGCCCCGCCTCGCGGTGCCCGGCCGCGCTCTCGCGCGAGCGGCGCACGAAGCCCTGGTACTCCTGCTGCAGGTTGTACAGGTCGGCGCGGGCGCGGGCCAGCTCGTCGGCCGCCTGGGCAGCCTGGGAGCGGGCCTGCTCCAGCTCAGAGGCCTGCCCGTCGGCTCCGGCCTGACCCGCGCCGCCCCCGTCCCCCGCCGGGGCAGCGCCGTCCCGGGCCGAGTCACCCAGGTCGACGCCGTCGAAGGCGGACTCGACCGCGTCGGCCAGCGCGGGGTCAATTCCACTGACACCCCCGGCGGCACCGCCCGGACCGGCGTCCCGGCCCGGACCGGATGCTGAGGAGGCGGGGCCGTCGTCGTCGGGGCGCTTGTCCGGCTCGGTGCTCACTTGGCGTCCTCGTCGTCGACGATCTCGGCGTCCACCACGTCGTCGTCCTCGGTGGAGGACTGCGCCTGGGCGGAGGAGTCGGCGGCCTGGGCGGCCTGCTCGGAGGCGTACAGGGCCTGGCCGATCTTCTGGGAGACCTCGTTCAGCTTCTCCTGGGCGGCCTTGACCGGCTCGATGTCGGTGCCCTCCAGGGCCTTCTTCAGCTCGTCGACGGCGGCGGTCACCTCGGAGCTGACGTCCTGCGGCAGCTTGTCCTTGTTCTCCTTCAGGAGCTTGTCGATGGAGTAGGCCTGCTGCTCCGCCGTGTTGCGGGTCTCGGCCTCCTCGCGGCGCTTCTTGTCCTCCTCGGCGTGGGCCTCGGCCTCCTTGACCATGCGGTCAATGTCCTCCTTGGGCAGGGCGGAGCCGCCGGAGATGGTCATCGACTGCTCCTTGCCGGTGCCGCGGTCCTTGGCGGACACGTGCACAATGCCGTTGGCGTCGATGTCGAAGGAGACCTCGATCTGCGGGATGCCGCGGGGGGCCGGGGCGATACCGGTCAGCTCGAAGGTGCCCAGGGGCTTGTTGTCGCGGGCGAACTCGCGCTCGCCCTGGTAGACCTGGATGAGCACCGAGGGCTGGTTGTCCTCTGCGGTGGAGAAGACCTCGGAGCGCTGGGTCGGGATGGCCGTGTTGCGCTCGATCAGCTTGGTCATCACGCCGCCCTTGGTCTCGATGCCGAGGCTGAGGGGGGTGACGTCAATCAGCAGCACGTCCTTGCGGTCGCCCTGGATCACGCCGGCCTGCAGGGAGGCGCCGACGGCGACTACCTCATCGGGGTTGACGCCCTTGTTGGGCTCCTTGCCGCCGGTCAGCTCGCGCACGACGTCGGTGACGGCGGGCATGCGGGTGGAGCCGCCGACCAGGACCACGTGGTCGATCTCCGACAGGGAGACGCCCGCGTCCTTGATGACGTTGTGGAAGGGCACCTTGGTGCGCTCGATCAGGTCCGCGGTCATCTCCTCGAACTGCGCGCGGGTCAGGCGCTCGTCGAGGTGGATGGGGCCGGCCTCGCTCATGGACAGGTACTGCAGGTTGATGTCGGTGCTCATCGCGCTGGAGAGCTCCTTCTTCGCCTGCTCGGAGGCGTCGCGCAGGCGCTGCATGGCGATCTTGTCCTTGGACAGGTCCACACCGGACTTGTCCTTGACCTGCTTCACCAGCCAGTTGACGATGCGGGCGTCCCAGTCGTCGCCGCCCAGGCGGTTGTCGCCGTTGGTGGCACGCACCTGGATGGTGGAGAAGCCGTCCTCGTCCTTGCCGACCTCCAGCAGGGAGACGTCGAAGGTGCCGCCGCCCAGGTCGAAGACCAGGATCAGCTCGTCCTCCTTGCCCTTGTCCAGGCCGTAGGCGAGAGCCGCCGCAGTGGGCTCGTTGACGATGCGGTCCACAGTCAGGCCCGCGATGGTGCCGGCCTCCTTGGTGGCCTGGCGCTCGGCGTCGTTGAAGTAGGCGGGGACGGTGATGACTGCGTTGGTGACGCTCTCACCCAGGTAGGCCTCGGCGTCGGCCTTCAGCTTGGCCAGGATGCGGGCGCTGATCTCCTGCGCGGTGTACTTCTTGCCGTCGATGTCGACGGTCCAGTCGGTGCCCATGTGGCGCTTGACGGAGGAGATGGTGCGCTCGACGTTGGTGACCGCCTGGCGCTTGGCGACCTCGCCGACCAGCACCTCGCCGGACTTGGAGAAGGCGACCACGGACGGCGTAGTGCGCCCGCCCTCCGCGTTCGGGATGATGGTGGGCTCCCCGCCCTCGAGGACGGCGATGGCGGAGTTGGTGGTTCCGAGGTCGATACCGACGGCACGTGCCATGGGTGCTCCTTGGTGTCTTGTAGTGTTGAAGTTGAGTGGTATGCACTCAGGATTGCGGTTGAGCGTGGTCTTGTCAACTCCACGCGCCCCAGCCTTGAGTCTGATGCACTCAACCTTGTGGGGGGCGGTTCTATTCCAGACCCGCCCTCCGTGACTCGGGTTACTCCAGGCACCTGAATGCGGCCCATATGCCGCCCGACTTCCACCCGAACGCAGCTCGGAGGCCGCCCAGACGCGGCTCGGAGGCGCCCCAGCGCCCGCCCCCTTTCGCCGAGGTCGGTAGACGTTACGTGCCCAGGTCGGTAGACGTTACGTGCCCAGGTCGGTAGAAACTGCTCGACGCCTCGGACGGGCAGCTGGCGCATTGGCGAACGCTGTCCGAAACGATGACAAAGGCCGAATGCGTCGGCTCGTCCCGCACTCGCAGCCGCATGATTCCAACGGCTGCTGAGCCGGATTGGAGGGCGGCGGGCACGTTTGTCTCCATTTGTGACAGTGCGGGGCCTTCTGGACGGGCACGCCCCTCCCGACCAGACGCGCAACCTGGGCCACACGGTCCCCGGGCACGCGTACACCAGTCCCGACGCCTTCGACCATCGCCGCGAGGGCACCATCCGCATCGTTGTTCCAACCGGCCGCACCATCCGGCTGACGATTCGTACCTTCACACGACGGTACGTACCTCCCGGTCAACGATTCGTACTTTCCTGCGACGGTACGTACCTCTAAGTGCCCGAACCGTCGCAAGAAAGTACGAATCATCGGAGCAAAGGTACGAACCGTCAGGCCCCGCGCTGGCCTGCGCACCAAACCCCACCCGGAGAACACTCCCCGCAGCTCAAGCGACACACGCCCGGCGTCATGGCCCTGTCCCAGGAGACGCACCCGGCACCCCGACTTGCCCGTACCCGGCGGCGAAGTGCCGTAGCAGACGCGCCCAAAGGAGACCGGCGTTGGCGATGCGTCTCCCGCCGGCCCCTGCGCCGCGCCTCAAACGCTACTGACCCAGGCATCAATGACAAGGCCCGGCCCCTGCACCCCAGCTGACAGCACCCACCCGGACCAGCCGCACCCATAGACGCGAAGAGCCGGTTATGACTGTCCGAAGGCGTGCCGTTCTCGGACAGTTGCGGCAGTCAGAGGTCACGACCGGCGTCGGGCAGGTCGGCCGCGGGTGGCGGCACTCACGGCCATGACCAAGGTAACGGTCGCGCCGATCACCTCCATGATCAAAGGCCTGTCCAGCGAGGTGCCCGTGGGTCCCGTTCAGGGGCTCGACCACCCCGGCGCCATCTCACTGGACAACGCACTGACCATTCCGACGGCGTCGCTCGGCCGCGTCGTCGGATACCTCACCGAGGAACAGGAGCACATGCTCGCCCGCGCGATGGTGCTCGCCTTCGACCTGGAGCTGCCGGTGCCCGCCGAGCGGTGATTCGCGACGCCGTTGTCACTCCTCCCCAGCCAGGAGGGCGAGCGTTGATAGCGACCAGTCACAGCCGGACCGATTCGACCGACGCAACCGGGAAGCTCCCGGCGACATCGCGGTACAAAAGTCTGACAAACGATTGCGTGACGTCGGCGGACCGGCGGAGTTAAGCTGCCCAATATAGCGCAGATCACTTCCCCTACCATCTCGACGAGGAGATCCCTATGACGAATCCATCAACCGCAGCCGCGCCCTCCGGCAGGCGCGCCACCCAGGAGGAGATCGACGCCTTCTTCGCGCCGCCGACCAAGCAAGTGGGGCCGTTCTTCATCGTCTCCTACCTGGCCGCCCAGCTCTTCTTCTTCATCGCCCTCATGGGGCCGGCGATCTTGTCCATCCAGACAAAATCCATGGCCATGTTCCCCGACGACAACGCCGCCCAGACGGCTGCAGTCTCGCATATCGCCGGGCTGGGGGCACTGGGCGCAGTCTTCGCCAACGTCATCTTCGGCCAGATCTCCGACCGCACCATGTGGCGCTGGGGCAGGCGCCGCCCCTGGCTGGTGATCGGCATCCTCGGTATGACGGTTGGTCTGGTGATCATGGGCCTGACCAACACCGTACCGGCGGTCGCCGTCGGCTGGCTCATCGCCCAGATCGGCGCCAACGCCGCCCTGGCGCCCTTCGTCGCCGTGCTGTCCGACCAGGTGCCTGAGTTCCAGCGCGCCCGTATCAGCTCCATGATCTCGATCGCTCAGAACCTGGCCATCTTGATCGCCACCTATCTGTCGGGGGCACTTCGAGAGCAGCTGGAAGTACTGTTCATCGCTCCGGCGATCCCGGCCATCCTGTTCATGACCTGGTTCGCCTTCGTGCTGCCGGACAAGCAGCTGACCATCAAGCCACCCCGGCTCGATCTGATCGGTCTAATCAAGACCTTCTGGGTGAATCCCATTGCGTACCCCGACTACGGTCTTGCCTGGGCTGGCCGCTTCCTCATCACCCTGTGCTCCTTCTCTTTCACCACCTACCGCCTGTTCTTCTTGGTACACCGCGTTAACCTCACGGAGGAGCGCGCCACTGATGTAGTCGCCACCTCGGTTTTGATCTATACGATCGCGCTCATGGCGGCGAGCTTCGTCGGCGGGCAACTCTCCGACCGGCTCCACCGCCGCAAGGCCTTCGTCTTCGCCGCCTCCGCACTGTTCGGCCTTGGCACGGTGATGCTGGCACACACCACCACGGTGTCCGGCTTCTACATGGTGGAGGCCGTCATGGGCCTGGCCTACGGCGTCTACATCTCCGTTGACCTCGCCCTGGTGGTGGACGTCCTGCCCAACCCGGACAACGCCGGCAAGGACCTGGGCGTGTTCAACATCGCCAACGCCCTGCCGCAGTCGCTCGCCCCGTACATGGCGCCTCTCTTCCTGGGCATTGGCTCGGCAGAGAAGATGAACTACCCGGCCCTGTGCTACTTCGCCGGCATCTGCGCGATCGTCGGCGGCGTGCTGGCCATCTTCATCAAGAAGGTGAAGTAGGGCATCATCCACGGCTGCCGCCCCGCCGCGGACGGCAGACACTGCGCCCGGTGGCGCCCTCGGCTCAGCAGCCGGGGCGTCACCGGGCGCCTCTGTTCCCCGGCAGGAGTGGACACTCACAGCGCGGCCGCAGGCGGCGCTGGTAGCTTGGCGGCGCTATGACGGCAGCGGACGCCGCGCGGCCGCCGGCACACGGATGGCCACGCAGCGACAGCCCCACGGTAAACCGCCACACCGCCGCCGTCGCAGCACCGCCCACGAGCCACCGCACCCTTAGGAGCCCCTTGTCCGCCCCTCCCGGCACCTTGATTGACCGGCTCTCAGGCGTCACCCGCCGCCTACGCCGCCGTTGGGAACTCGGTTACGGCGCCTGGATCCTGGGGGCGCTGGTCTTCGTCGCCTGGACGGTTCTGGTTCGCGCCGGTTACACCGACCGCCTCGACGCCGCCCTGACGGTGCCCGTGCTGCCGCCGCGCTCGGGCCGGGGGCAGGTGCTCGAGGCGGTCTCCCTGCTCACCCACCCGCTGCTGATCTACACGGCCATCGCCGTGGCCGCCGTCGTCGCCTACCAGCAGCGCATGCGGCGCCTGGCCACCGCCCTAGTCACCTCCCTGCTCGGCCTGCCGCTGCAAGTCGGCATCGCCACCTGGATCGACCACGCCCGCCCCTCCTCCGCCTTCGCCGACTCCCTGTCCTACCGCGGCTTCGCCTACCCGGCCGGGCACGCCGTCGCCATGACCGTAGCCGCCTGGGTCCTGGTCACCCTCACCCGGGCCCGACGGCGCCCCACCTCACAAATCCGCCTGTGGCGGGTGGCGGGGATTCTCGCCGTCGCCGTCACCTGCGCAAGCCAGTGGGCCATGGGCCTGCAATCCATATCCGACCTGGTCGGCGGGGTGCTGCTTGGCGCCACCGTCGCCAACCTCGCCCTGAGCGTGGGCGGTACCGAGGAGATCCTGGCGTCATGGGCGCATATCGGCCTGCCGTCCGCCACCGTGGACAAGCGCGCCGCCATCGTCTACAACCCCACCAAGTTCGATGACCTGTCCCTACTGCGTCGGCGCGTGGAGTCCGAGGTGCTGGCCGCCGGCTGGCAGCCCACCCTCTGGCTGGAGACCGCCCCCGACGACGCCGGCCACGAGCAGACCCGCCGCGCCCTGGCCGCCGGCGTCGACCTGGTGCTGGCCGCGGGCGGAGACGGCACCGTGCGCGCCGTATCCAGCGAACTCGCGGGCAGCGGGGTCCCCATGGCGCTGCTGCCCACCGGCACCGGCAACCTGCTGGCCCGCAACCTGCAGGTACCGCTCGACACCGACGCCGCACTGCGCCTGGCCCTGTCCGGCACCGCTCGCGCCATAGACGTCGTGCGCTGCACCTGGGACGGCGGCACCGAGCGCTTCGTGGTCATGGCCGGCCTCGGCCTGGACGCCCGCATCATGGCGGACACCAGCGACGACCTGAAGAGGGTGATCCGCTCCGGCGCCTACGTGGTGGCCGCCGTGCAGAACGCCGTACCGCACCCCTTCGCCGTCGACGTGGCGCTCG
The DNA here is from genome assembly GCF_010365615.1 of Actinomyces sp. 565. Taxonomy (NCBI): domain Bacteria; kingdom Bacillati; phylum Actinomycetota; class Actinomycetes; order Actinomycetales; family Actinomycetaceae; genus Actinomyces; species Actinomyces sp. 565. Next base: position 40,368 of record NZ_PIZD01000013.1, on the reverse strand, counting down.
ACGACGCCCCCGGGCACGCGGACGCCCCCGGCACGCCTGCCGAGCACCGGGTGGTCATGGCGCTGCTGGGCAACGTCGGCACGATCACCGGCGGCATGACGATCTTCCCGCAGGCCGTCCCCGACGACGGCCGCGTGGACCTGCTGCTCACCGGCCCCAACCGGATCACCGACTGGGCCAAGGTCGGCGCGGGCCTGCTGATCGGCCAGGACGTGGACGGCGTCAGCCACCACCAGGCCCGCCGCCTGACCCTGACCACACCTGAGCCGGTTCCCTTCGAGCTCGACGGCGACCCCGTGGGCCGCACCCGGAGACTGGTGGCCGAGGTCGAGCCCGGTGCCCTACGCGTCGTCGTCCCGCCCACCACCACCGCCCCTCGCCGAGACCGGCACAAGTAACGCACCGAGACCGGCACAAGTAACGCACCGAGACCGGCACCAATGACGCCTCCGCGTTTCACGACCCCCGGGTACACTCCACGACCCCAGGACGGTCGTGCAATGTACCCCAAGGTCGTGGACTGCGAAGCCGCAATCCCATACGCGCCCACCACCACCCCATACCGCCAAGGCAGAGGCACTCATCTAGACTGGGGCGATCCGCCGTCGACCACAGGCAGGAGCCCCATGCGTTCACGACTCACCGTCGCACTGGGCCGTACGGCCCGCACCCTGGCCCGTCTACGCGGAGGCGGCTCCGGCGGCACCGCCTTCCCCGGCCTGGTCATGGAGCGCACCGACCCCGGCTTCCTCGCCCGCACCCTGGACCGGCTGCCACACGGGGTGGTGCTGGTCTCCGGCACGAACGGCAAGACCACCACCACCAAGATGGTGGTGCAGCTGCTGCGCGACCAGGGCCTGAAGGTCTTCACCAACCGCACCGGCTCCAACTTCGTGCGCGGCGTGCTGGCGGCCCTGCTCACCGAGGTCGACGCCGCCGGCCACCTGGACGCCGACGTCGCCGTCCTGGAGCTCGACGAGGCGCACGCCGTCCACTTCGTCCGCGCCGTTAAGCCGCGGGCCGCCCTCGTGCTCAACGTCATGCGCGACCAGCTGGACCGCTTCGGCGAGATCGACTACACGGCCTCCCTGCTGCGCAAGGCCGCCCTGGCCACGCGCGACGTCGTGGTGGTCAACGCCGACGACCCGCGCCTGAACGGCGAGCGCTTCCTGGAGGGCGTGTCCGCCCGCACCGCCGCCTTCGGGGTCGGCCCCGCCCTGCGCTCGGTGTTCCTGTCCGACGACGACCTGCGCACCGAGCAGGCTGCCGCCCCCGCCGACGGCGAACCCGACGACGGCGGCGTGCCCGAGTCCGCCTCCGCGCCCGGGACGCTCGCCGACGACGCAGCCGAGCCCGCTGCCGACCAGGACGCCCCCGGCTCCCCCTGCCCGGCCCCGCGCGTGCGCCTGATGGCGCTGGCCGGCAACGAGGCCACCATTGAGGTTGACGGCGCCGAGCACCGGGTCTCCTTCGCCATCCCGGGCATCCACAACGTCCTCAACGCCTGCGCCGCCCTCGCCCTGGTGCTCGAGGTGCTCGGCGACCGGGCCGACCTGCCCCGCCTGCTGACGACCCTGTCCGAGATCCGCCCCGCCTTCGGCCGGGGCGAGGTCATCACCCTGGACGGTCGCCCGGTGCAGCTGTCCCTGGTGAAGAACCCGGCCGGCTTCCGCATGAGCCTGCTCTCCGCACCCACCGCCCAGGCCGACGCCACCAGTCGGACGGATACCGTGGACGCCGGCCCCGGCAGCCCGTCCTCCCCCACGTCCGCCGACGAGCTGATCATGATCGCCATCAACGATGAGTACGCCGACGGCCGTGACATGTCCTGGCTGTGGGACGTGGACTTCACCTCCCTCAAGCGGGCCGGGGTCGCCGTCGTCACCGGGGTGCGCGCATGGGACATGGCGCTGCGGCTGCGCTACGACGAGGTACCCGTAGGCGTCGTCGAACCGGATCTGGCGGCCGCCCTGGATGCCCTGCGTGAGCGGGCCGCCGCGGAGGACCGCCCCATGCGCGTCTACACCAGCTACACCGCCATGCTGGCGCTGCGCGCCCGCCTCGGGCAGCTGACCGAAGTCGAGGAGGTCATGAAGTGAGCACCGCCCCCACCACCTACCCCCATGCCGGCAACGGCCCCGCCCGCGGCCGCATCCGCGTGCTGCAGCTGTACCCGCGGGATATGAACATCTACGGGGACTGGGGGAACCTGCTCACCCTGGCCCGCCGCGGTCAGTGGCACGGCTACGACGTCGAGCGCTTCGCATACAACCCCGGTGACGAGCTGCCGCAGGAGGTGGACCTGGTGCTGGGCGGCGGCGGCCAGGACTCCGGGCAGGAGCGCATCAAGGAGGACCTGGTCCAGATCGGCCCGCGCCTGCGTCAATGGGCGGACGACGGCGTACCCATGCTGGTCATCTGCGGCCTGTACCAGCTGTTCGGGCATCGCTTCGTCACCGGTGAGGGCTCCGAAATCCCCGGGATCGGGCTGCTGGATGCGCAGACGGTGGCCGGGCCGGGGCGACTGATCGGCAACATCGTGCTGGACTCCCCCGAATTCGGCCGGGTGGTCGGCTATGAGAACCACTCCGGGCTGACCACGCTCGGCCCCCGCGCCGAACCCCTGGGCACGGTACGCTCCGGCGCCGGCAACAACGGCAAGGACGGCGCGGAGGGCGCCCGGTTCAAGCACGTGATCGGAACCTACCTGCACGGTCCGCTCCTGCCGAAGAACCCCGCGGTGGCCGACTGGCTGCTGCAGCGCGCGGTGGAACTGCGCGGTGGCACCTGGGATCCGCTGCCCATCGACGACGCCGACGCCCGCCGCGCCAGCAACGTCGCCGCCGCCCGGCCGAGGTGACGTGCCGTGGCCACACCTGAGTTCATTATCGAGCTGCGCAAGAAGATCGGGCACGAGCAGCTGTGGCTGCCCGGCGTCAGCGTGGTGGTGGTGGCCCCGGATGGGCGGCTGCTGCTGGGGCGGCGCTCCGACAACGGCGCCTGGGCGGTGGTCTCCGGCATCCCCGAGCCCGGCGAGCAGCCCGCTGCCGCGGCCCGGCGCGAGTGCCTGGAGGAGACCGGCGTCGACCCCGATATCGTCGGGGTGGCCGGGGTGGCCACCGGGGAGCCGCATGTGTTTGCCAACGGCGACCGCTGCGTGTTCATGGACGTCACCTTCGTCGCCCGGGCGGATGCCGCCGCGGTGGCCGGGGCGCATGTGGCCGACGAGGAGTCGACGGCGGTGGGCTGGTTCGCGCCGGACGCGCTGCCGACCCCGCTGGTCGCCTCCACCCCGGGGCGGATCGACGCCGCCCTGGCGTGGCTGGCCGACCCGTCCGCGGGTGCACGCTTTCAGTGACGGGCGCTGCGGCGCACCCACCTGAGCATCAGATATGGCGCTGCCCACTTGAATTTCCGCTGATGCTTACCGCAGCCTATCTTTATCCCGGCGGGTGGGCGCCAGTGCCTGCTCGACACCTAACTGACCCGCACCGTGAGCGTCACCAGGACCAAGGAGTCAGACATGGCCGCATCCACCACGGCCAGCACAACATCATCTCGGCCCGCCGCCGTCCCCCTGGCCACCCTGCCTCGCGGCACGCGCGCCCGCATCACCGCCGTATCCGCCGATCGCGGGGAAGCACTGTCCCGGCGCCTGGCCGACCTCGGCTTCGAGCCCGGACGCATGATCGAGGTGGGCCGCCGCGCACCGCTGGGCGATCCGACCGTCTACCACGTGGCGGACTATGAGATCAGCCTGCGCCACCAGGACGCCGCCCTGGTATCCGTTGCGGTTGTGGCACCCGCCCGGGCAGCATCCGCCTCACCTGACTCGGCCCCGCCGGTGGCCGCCGTACCGGAGGCCGCAGTATGAGCACCACCGTCCAGACCGGCACCGCCGCGGGCAGGACGACGATCGCCGTCGGCGCCCCCGCAGAAATGCCCGCCTGCCACGAGCCCTCCTGCCACGACGGCTGCACCGCCCACGGTTCCGCGTCCTCCGCCCCGGCCAACGCCGCCGCCCGCATTGCCCTGGCGGGCGCCCCCAACGCGGGCAAGACCTCCATCTACAACACGCTCACCGGCCTGCGCGCCAAGACCGGCAACTATCCGGGTGTCACGGTCTCCCGCTCACTGGGCGCCCTGGAGCTCTCCGCCGCCGAGACCGGCGCCGACCCGCTCACCCTTGCCCTGGAGGACCTGCCGGGCGCCTACTCATTGGAGCCCATCAGCCCCGACGAGCGGGTCGTCCACGACGTCCTGACCGGCCACTGCGACGGCGTCACCCAGCCCGATGCGCTGCTGGTGGTCGTAGACGCCACCACCCTGTCCCGCTCCCTGGGCTTCGTCGCCCAGGCCCTGGCCCTGGGCCTGCCCACCGCCATCGCAGTCACCATGACCGACGAGCTGACCCGCCGCGGCGGCAGGCTCGACGTCGAGGCCCTGGGCGCGGCGCTCGGCGTGCCCGCGGTGCGGGTCATCGGCAACCGGGCCACCGGCATCCCGCAGCTGCGCCGCACACTCGCCTCCTGGCGCGACTGGTCGCGCGCGCCCATCGCGCCTCCGACCAGCGGTCCGGAGCGCACCTCCTGGGTGGAATCGATCCTCGCCGCCGCCGACTACACCGCCCCCATGCCCGACTCGCGCACCGCCGCCGTCGACCGGGTGCTGCTGCACCCGCTGTGGGGCACGCTGGTGTTCTTCGCGGTCATGTTCACTTTCTTCCAGGCGATCTTCACCTGGGCCGCCCCCTTCCAGGACGCCATTGAGACCGGCTTCGGGGCACTGGGTGACGCCGTCCACACCTGGCTGGACGGCCCCGCACCGCTGCTGGCGGGGCTGCTGGCCGACGGCGTGATCGGCGGCGTCGGTGGAGTGCTGGTGTTCCTGCCGCAGATCGCCATCATGTTCCTGCTGATCGCCCTGATGGAGGGCGTGGGCTACATGTCGCGCGCGGCCTTCCTCATGGACCGGGTGATGAGCCGGGCGGGGTTGGAGGGGCGTGCCTTCGTGGCCCTGCTGTCTTCGCTGGCCTGCGCCATCCCCGGCATCATGGCCACGCGCACGCTGCCCAGCGCCAAGGACCGCCTGGCCACCATGCTGGCGGCGCCGCTGATGACCTGCTCGGCGCGCCTGCCCGTCTACATCATCATGATCTCCCTGCTGGTCGGCCCCGAGCAGCGCATCGGCCCCTTCGGGGCGGCGGGCACGATCATGTTCGGCCTGTACCTGGCCGGGGCGGTGGCCGCCATGCTGGCCGCGCGGGTGGTCAAGCGCCTGACCGACCGCGGCGGCGTGCTGTTGCCCTTCTACATGGAGATGCCGCCCTACCGGCTGCCGCGCGCCCGCACCGTGGCCCTGATGGTGTGGGACGCCTGCAAGGGCTTCCTGAAGAAGGCGGGCACCATCATCCTCGCGGCCACTATCCTGGTGTGGGTGGGGCTGAACGTGCCCGCCCGCTCGGAGGCGGAGTTCACCGCCCACTGTGAAGCCAGCGCCGAGTGCGCGGCCATCGCCGCCGCCGTGGCCAACCCCTCCTCCTCCACGGTGCTGGACGACGACGGCGCGGTCGTAACCGACCCCGAGGAGCTGCAGGCGCTGCTGGACGCCCAGCGCACCAGCTACACCATGGACTCCTCGCTGGCAGCCTCCATCGGCAAGGCGATCGCGCCGGTGTTCGAGCCGCTGGGCTTCGACTGGCGGATCAATGTGGCGGTCATGTCCTCCCTGGTGGCCCGGGAGACGGCGGTGGCCACGCTCGGGCAGATCGCCGCCGCCGGGGACCCGGAGGATCCTGGCGCGCAGCTGGCGGCCATGACCTACTCCGAGGACACGCTGGTGGCCCGAGCCGGCGAGCCCCTGTTCAACCCGGCGACGGTCGCGGCGCTGCTGGCGTTCTTCGTCTTCGCCATGCAGTGCATGGCCACCGCCGGGGCGATACGCCGCGAGACCGGCACCTGGAAGTGGTCGGCGATCGCCTACGGCTACCTGTTCGTGCTGGCCTGGGTCGCCGGGGCCGCCGCCCACGCCGTCGTCGCCGCCCTGACCTGACCGCCTCCCCCTCCACCACCGAGACCGGCACTTGTAACACGCCGAAACCGGCACATATGACGTCGTCCCACCGAGAGGAGCCGCTATGGGCGTTGTCCCCACGCATCCCGTGGTGACCCCGGACCCGGCGCCTCCGGCCCCGCCCCACCCCGCCCCCTCACCGAGATCGGTAGAAGTTACGTACTGAGAGCGGTAGAAGTTACATGCCGAGACCGGTTCGGCGGGCGCTGCCATGCCGTGTGCATCCGCCGCACCGCAACTGCCCGGACCCATCCTTTGCCCCTTGTACTCATGACGGTAGCCTGGGTGTCGGAGAGGAGCCTCGAGATGGTTGTAAGGACCGTTCCGATTGTTGATGTTGAGCAGTCGCTCGCGTTGATCGAGAAGGGCCAGCAGCTCGCCGGTCACTTCCCGGATGCCGAAGACATGGGGCGCGCGCGCCGGATCCTGACGGGCGAGCTGTCGCCGGAGGCGGCGCGCGCAGAAGTTCGGGATGCGCTGGCGCGACTTAGCGCGAACGAGTGTGCTACCGGTCGTGGCTGAGGACGACCGTTACACGATCCCTGGTAGCGGAGGAGTACTCCGCAACAAGCTTGGGTTGATCACGCAGCCGGTGTCGATCGGGCGATGAACATCAGCGCCTCGGCGGAGTGGGCGATTTTCCAGCTTGAGCCGATCCCTGATCGGCTCAACCTTGATTATCTTCGCTCGATTCATCGGCGTTTCATGAGCCCGGTGCTGGATTGGGCGGGCGAACTGCGGAAGGTAGGAGACGAGGTTGGGGCGGGCGGTACGCCGTTCCAGTACGCACCATCGGAGTTCTACAAGCCGTATCTTGATGCGTTGTTCGGTCGGCTTGCGGAAGAGGACTATCTGCTAGGTCTTCCAGAGAAGGAGTTTGCTGACAGGCTCGCGGATCGCTGGGGGACGCTGACATTCTGTCATCCGTTCCGCGACGGCAACACCCGCTCACAGAGTGCCTACATCGACCGACTCGCGACACGTGCGGGTCACCCTATCGATTGGCAGCACGTGAACGTGTCCGAACTGCGCGAGGCGCGTCTGTCAGCAGCGTTCCGCGTTGGTGGTGAGCAGATACTGTCGAACTACCTACAAATGCGGCTCTTGCCGCCATCACGCAGCGCCGCCCTGCGCTTTACGGCGGAGTGAGGCCGTATGCGGGGAGACCAGGGCGCAGCGATCCGGCGCGGCAGGATCGTCCAGCCACACACCAAGCCACCGAAAGGAGCCGCCATGGGCGTCGTCCCCACGCATCCCGTGGTGACCCCGGACCCGGACGTGCTGCGTTGGGTGATCCCCGACGGGCTGCTGGGCTTCTCCGGGTCAGTGGCCCGCGCCCCGCGCCTGCTGCAGGCCCTGCTCGACGACGGCACCCTGGCCGGCATTGAGGCGGTGCCCGGGGCGGTGCTCACGCTCCTCGGCGATGGCCACAGTTGGCAGGCCGACGGCGCCCGGGTGCGCACCGCCCTGGTGGACGCGCTCGGCGTACCCGGGTCATGGGAGCCGGCGGCTGGCGCCGTCGGGGTGGGGCCGGACGAGGCCCTGGAGGCGGCGGCCCGGGAGATCGCGGCCGGGCCGGTGGGGGCGATCGCCGCGGCCCACGGCGGCTCCTTCACCGTGCGGGCGGTAGCCGACGGCGTCGTCGAGGTGGCCCTGGAGGGCGCCTGCCGGGACTGCCCGGCGGCCGTGATCACCATGCATGCGCGCTTCGAGCACCTACTGCGACGCCGCTGCCCGTGGCTGGCGGGCGTGCGCGAGGCGCCGAGGTCCGCAAGCTAGCGGGCTCACCCCGCCAAAACCCGCCAACATGCTCTGCTACGAGCTTTTGCACCCTGGTGTACGGCAAATACCCGCACACCAGGGTGCAAAAGCTCGCAATGGATGGGGAAGGCGTGTGCGAGGCGCCCGCTTAATCGTCGCCCTGGCCGCGGGGCGTGCGGGCTGCCGCCAGCAGCAGGCCGACGGCCACCGCCGCCGACGCCCCGATGGGGATGGCCCACCACCAGCCGAAGGAGCCGGTCACCAGGGGATTGTTCATTATCAGCGCCGGTTGCGCCCCGAAGCGGCCGAGCAGAGCCGCCACGGTCGTGCACGCCACCACGCTCAGGCCCAGCGGCGCCGCCAGGGCGCACTGGCCGCGCCTGCCGACGCCGTAGTCCCGCGCCTGCAGGCGCACGGACCGCAGCCGCCCCAGGAAGGTGATCGCCGCGAGCCCCTGGCCGATCACCGCCACCAGGCTCGCCGCAATCGGCAGGGCGAGGGCCTGTCGCGTCAGCTGGCGCCGTTCCGGGGAGTCCGGCTCGATCACGAAGGCGTAGCCGGCCCGGGTGATGACGTCGCTGCGGAAGGCGTCGCGCTGGTCTTCGGGCAGGGAGCCGAATTCCGGCAGGTGGATCGTGCGCCTGTTAGATGGCTCCAGCCCCAGCGCCTCGACCTGCGGGTCGTCGGCGGCGAGCACCACGTCGGGCAGCCACTGGATGTCCAGCAGGCTCGACGCAGACAGCCCCGTCACCTCGGCGGTCTCCTCCACCTGGCCCGTGGCCGGAGTGAAGAAGACGCGCGTCGCCCTGTCTTCGGCACCCCCGCCCAATAACTCGGCTGCCGCCGTGCCGGCCAGCGCGGAGGCGGGCCCATCCTCAGGCGCGAGGGCAATCAGCCCCAGGGCGGTGAAGCACATGGCGTCGGTGCAGTCCGACTCTCCCACCGGGGCCACCCGCGGCTGCCGCTGCTCCTCGCGCAACTCGGTGAATACCAGGGCCGACTCCATGGCCTGCGGGTACGCGGCGGTGAGCACGGCGACGTCCTGGATGGTCAGTCCCTGCACCGTCAGCGTCTGATCCTCTCGCCCATCGGTCCCGTTCGTGAGACCAAAGTGGAGGCTCGCACTGTAGAAGGCGGCGAAGCCGGTGAACATCATGGTTGCCATGAGCACGGGCAGTGCCACTGTGAGGCAGTGGCGCACGGCCGTGCCCGCGGTGGGCGTGCGCCGCAGCCACGGCAGGCTGAGCAGCAGCACCGGGGCCGCCAGCGCCCCCACGATCACACCCAGGATGTGGCCGGTCAGCACGCGGTGGGGCTCGGCGACGCGCAGGTACACGAGCGCCACCGCCGCGACCACGCCAGCGGCGCCCAGCGCCATCCCGTAGGCGGGGCGCAGGTGCCAGGCCGCGCCCCGGGTGTCGGCCGACCAGCGGCGCAGCCGGCCCGGCAGTGCCCCCACCGCGGCGGCGAGCAGCAGCCAGGCCAGGATCAGGCCCCCGCTCTGCCACAGTGCCGGGCGGTAGCCGTCCCAGTACTGCCCCAGCGCGGAGCCGATCGCTGCGTGCCCGAGGCCGAGTGCCACCTGGGCGGCGATGATCCCGAGAACGCTGCCCACAAGCAGCGTCAGCGGCATGCCCGCGCCGGCCAGCACCGCTGCGCGACGTGGCGTCGCCCCCGCGGCCCGCAGCGCCTCGGCGACGCGACCGGCATGGGGCCGATCCGCGGCCAGGGCGGCGCCGCAGGCGGCGCCGGCGCTCAGCAGCAGTAGCGCCAGCAGCACCGGAAACCCGGCCAGTTGCCGGGAGCTTACCTCCTGCACGGTGGAGTTCACGGCATAGTCGACCCCAGCTACCGTTACCGCACCGCTACCACACTGCTTACCCACCCCGATCTGTTCGCACGGGTCGGCGTCACTGAGCCAGGAGAAGATCGCCGCACCGGCATCGCCCCCCATAACCTCACCGGATACCGCGACGGCCGTGAGCTCGTCCGGGGCGGCGGGATTGCGGGTAATGCCTGTAACCGTGTACTCGGCTGTGCCTTCGGGAAGATCCTCCGAAGTCAATTCCAGGCGGTCGCCCACGCTCAGGCCCGTGCGCCGGGCTACCTCAGCGGAGATGGAGGCCTCGCCGTCGGCGCGCGGGTACTCGCCCTCCGCGAGCATGCCGGTGCGGGAGGGGCCGCTCAGCACGGACACCTGCGCATCAGAGGCACCCCGCGGCCCGCTCAGGGCCGCGCTGGCGCGCAGCACCGCCACCGCCTGACCGTCGCCGGCCAGCGTGTGCATGCGCGCGGACAGCTCGTCGCTGTCGCCGCTGACCTGGTAGCGGTAGCCGCCGAATTCGGCGCGCGCCCCGGCCTCCGCCGTGGCCAGGAACGTGGCCCTGCCGCACAGCAGCAGAGCACCGAACAGAGCCAGCACGCCGGACAGCAGCAGTGCCGCGGTGAACAGTCCCGGACGCGCACGTACCGACCCGGTGATCACCCTCAACTGCAGGCGGGTCACCGCTGGGCACCGCCCGCCGTGGACGGCTCGGCCACGAGGTCGTGGTCGTGGATGCGCAGCACCACGTCGGCGTATCCGGCCACCACCGGGTCATGCGTGGCCACCAGCACCAGCAGGCCGTCATCGTGGGCCAGTTCGGCGAAGCGCTGGGCGATCTCCCGGGTGGCCTGCTCGTCGACCGCGCCGGTCGGCTCGTCGGCGAGCAGGACCTGCGGGGCGGTGGCCAGTGCGCGGGCGATGGCCACTCGCTGCTGCTCGCCGCCCGAGAGGCTGCCCACTGCGGCGTTGGCCTGCCCGGCCAGGCCCAGTCTGCCCAGCAGTGCGGCGGCGTCGGGGAAGGTACCGACGCCGCCACCCGCGGAGGCGAACTCCTGGGCCAGCTTCACGTTCTCGACCGCGGTCAGATACGGGACCAGCCGGTAGTCCTGGTAGACCTGGGACACGCGCCGGGCACCGCCGGTGCCCGTCAGCTCGATCGTTCCCGAATTCGGCTTGAGGTCGCCGGTGATCAGGCGGAAGAGGGTGGTCTTGCCCGAACCCGAAGGGCCCATCACCGCATGCAGCCGCCCGGCCACTAGTCGACAGGTGACGCCCCGGTAGATGATGCGCTCGCGTGTGCCGCCGTAGGCGAAGCCCACGCGGTCGAGAATGGCATTTTGACACTCAGACATCGCGTCACGGTTCAAATTACCGTCGCGCCTGATCAACACGCGCACTGCGAGGCCACACTGGGCTGTTGGGATTTGTCATGAAGTAGGGGGTCCTGTAGGTTACGTAGGTCCTCGTAAACCACGATGAATGAAAATCCGGCCCATTAGAGAGATCAAGAGTCACCCGCGCCTTCGTGTCACTTCCCAAGTAAGAGCAGTAACCAGCGGCACGGGTTGACCCAACGGTGGTTTCCAGCCAGGCAGCACAGTTCCCAGACAACGCTCCTGCACTCGGAACAACTGCGGCAAACCCGCCTACAGTCAACAACCCTGCCAACGCGACTGAGAGCACACCTCGCAAAGCTGGACTTGACTTCACCATGGCAATCAACCTCTTTCAACTGACCCCACAAAGGTCAAGGACTAGTCAGTGAGACAAGCTCCGTTGTCAACGGAGCTAAGATAAGTGTAACCCCCGCCACAGACGGTATTCAACATTTGCATACAACGATGACATAACGATCAGGGTCGGTCGCTCCTAACCAGCTTTTGCCAAGACCCCTTACGCCCCGCGCAGCATCAGCAGCAACGGTGTACTCAGCCGCCTGCGCCCGGTCGTCCCGGACGCGCGGGCGCGCTCAGCAGTGCCTTCACGTCCTCGGGGTAGGGGAAGGAGCCGGGCTGGTAGGCGCACAGGGGCTCCTCCGCGTGCAGATCCCCGGTGGTGTTGAAGGCCCGCGCCCGCGAGCCGCCGCACACGCGGTTGTACTCGCACGCCCCGCACTTTCCCTTGAGCCGGGAGGTGTCCCGCACCCCGGTGAAGACCTCGCTGTTGCGGTAGATCTCCGTCAGGGAGGCCTCGCGCACGTTGCCGGCGCTCTTCTCCAGGAAGCCGGAGGGGGTGACGTCGCCGATGTGGGAGATGAACATGAAGCCGTTGCCGCTGGAGACGGTGATCGGGGGCCGACGCCGCCGCTCCCCGTGGTCCAGCCCCAGCTCCACGATCCGCTCCCGCAGGCTGCGGTACAGCGGCCCCAGGTGCATGGCGGCGATCATGTCCTCGCCCTCGATGCCCCGCTGCGCCAGCGCGTAGCGCTGCAGGGAGACGCGCCGGAAGTGGTGCCCCTCGGTGGTCTTGGCGGGCACCGCCTCGCCCATGTCGTAGAAGATGTTGAGCACGTCCTCGATCTCGGCGGCGTCCAGGCTGCCCAAGTCCACCCCGCGGCCCGTGGGCACCAGCAGGAACCCGGACCAGGTCATCGCCCCGTACTCGCGCACGAGTGCGGCGATGTCGGGTAGCTCGTGGACGTTGTGGCGGGCGACGACGGAGTTGATCTGCACCTTCATGCCCAGCTCGCGGGCCGCCCGCCAGCCGGCGACGGTGCGGTCGAAGGTGCGCTCCACGCCCCGGAAGGCGTCGTGGGTGGCGGCGGTGGCGCCGTCGAGCGACAGGGAGATCACGCCCACACCCGCGTCCTGGATGCGGGCGAGGGAGTCCTTGTTCAGCTTGTCCGTGCCCGACGGCGACACCGCCATGTGCAGGCCCAGGCTCGTGCCGTAGGCGACCAGCTCGGCCAGGTCGGGGCGCTCGAAGCAGTCCCCGCCGGTGATGATGAAGATGACCGCCGGCTTGCCGAAGGACGCGGCCTCGTCCATCAGTGCCTTCGCCTCTGCGGTGGTCAGCTCCCGGGGGTCGCGCAGGGGCCGGGAGACGGCCCGGCAGTGGCGGCAGGCCAACTGGCAGGCACGCGTGGACTCCCAGGTCACCAGCATGGGGCGCTGCGCCGGGTCGTGGCGCTGCATGCGCACCGGCCGCGCGGTGCGGGGGTGCGTGGCGGTGCTCATGCGCGGGGCTGACGCTCGGCCCACTCGTGGGGGCTGACGCGGCAGCCGGTGTAGAAGGGGGTGTCCACGCGCACGTGCAGGCGGGCCTCCGTGTAGCGCTGGTGGTGGATGACGCCCTCCAGGCGGTCCAGGGTGTCCGCCTCGAAGCCGAGCACCCACTCGTAGTCGCTCATGCCGAAGGCGGCGAGCGTGGAGCCCTTGACATCGGGGTACTTGGAGAAGCCGTTGCGGCCGTGGGCGGCCATGATCCGCGAGCGCTCCTCGGGCTCCAGCAGGTACCAGTCGTAGCTGCGCACGAAGGGGTAGACCATGCACCAGTCGCGCGGCGCCACGCCGCCGAAGCAGGCGGGGATGTGCTTGCGGTTGAACTCGGCGGGCGTGTGCAGGCCCATGCAGGACCACACCGGCTCCAGGTAGCGTCCCAGGGCGCTGGCACGCAGGCGGTGGTTGGCGTCCTGCAGCTTCTCCGGGTCGTCGTCGAGCCACCAGACCATCAGGTCCGCATCGGAGCGGAAGCCGGACACGTCGTACCAGCCGCGCGTGGTCACATCGGAGACGTCGATGAAGTGGGTGGACTCCCCTACCAGCCGACGGCGCGTGTCCTCCAGCGGCGGCAGCGGCGCCGTCAGGCGGTAGACGGCAAACAGGGCGTAGTGGTTGTTTTCATTGACGGCGTCGAAGTCGACCTCGGCGGCGTCGCGGGGGTCGCGGTGGGGGCGGCGCTCCTCGTCGTCGAAGCGGTGCAGGCGGGGGGCGCCCTGGCCCGAGTCGGCGTCGGGGTGGGCGCTGTCGTGCTCGCTCATGGGGAATCTCCTTGGTCGGGGTTACTGGTGGGTAGTGGTCTGGGGGTGGCCTCCGCCCGGGCGCCCGGCGGGTCGGGTGGCGGGCCTGCAGCAGGTGGGCGGGCAGACGGTGTGGAAGGGGCCGGTGCCGGTGGTGGAGTGCGGGCGCACGTCCTCGCCCCGGGCGACGGCGGCCCGCTCGGCGAGCACGTCGGCGAGCGAGGCGACGAAGGCGGGGTGGGTGCCGGCCGTGGCCGCGCGCACGTAGGGCAGGCCGAGGTGCTCGGCGGTCTCACGAGCCTCGGTGTCCAGGTCGAAGACGACCTCCATGTGGTCGGCGACGAATCCGATGGGGGCGACGACGACGCCCGTCGGCACGTCCACGGGCCGCCCGTCGGTCAGGTGCCCGGCGGCCAGGGCCTGAAGGTGGTCGTTCACGTCCGGTTCCAGCCAGCGGGCCTGCGGCGGGCCGGAGCGGGAGCAGTAGACCAGGTCCGCCTGTGGGCGGCGGCCCAGGCGGGCGGCGACGGCGGGCAGGAGCACCTCGGCCAGGCGCTCGTGCTGGGCGACGTAGGAGATCTCGGTGGACAGGTCCGCGGCGACGCCGGGTTCCTGTGCGGAGAGTCCGAGTTCTCGCGAGGAGGGACTGGGGAGGCCCCCTCGGCTACCATCCGCGCCGCTCGTTCCTCGCGGCGCTCCCGCCAGCCCCGCCACGCCTTCGGGGGCCTCCCCAGTCCCCCCGGACGCGCGGGCGGGGCCGGAGCACTCTCCAGCCCCTCCCGAGTCGGCGCGTTCCTCGGCGGCGGGCGCGGACAGCCGCTCCATGGACTCGGGGATGGAGTGCGTGACCAGCACCAGCCGGATGCCGTCGGCGCTCACGCCGTCGGCCACCAGCTGGTTGAAGGCGGCGACGATGGCGTCGGTGTTAGCGGCGAGCATGCCCGGGGTGTTGTAGAAGGGACGGGTCTTATCCACCACCAGCTCCACCGGCGCGCCCCCGGCGCCACCCACGCGGGCGGCGGCGTCCGCCTCCCAGCCGCGCCCGGTGACTCCGTCGGCGCCGTCGGCCAGGAGCTCCTGCGCGCCGGCGACGTCCTCTCGGTACTGGCGGCAGCCGGAGTAGGAGGCGTAGGCGGCGGTGGTGATGGCCAGGACGCGGCGGGCGCCGGCGTCGGCGAGCTCGCGCAGGGCCTCGGAGACGAAGGGGTGCCAGTTGCGGTTGCCGATCACCACCGGCACCCGGCTCCCGCGGGCGGCCAGCTCATCGCGCAGCGCCGCCAGTAGCTCGGCGTTGCGGGCGTTGATCGGGGAGACGCCATTCCAGCGGCCGTAGTGGCCGGAGACCTCGCGCAGCCGGGAGTCGGGCACGCCCCGGCCCGCGGTGGCGTTGCGCATGAAGGGGAGCACGTCGTCGGGGCCCTCGGGGCCGCCGTAGGACAGCAGCAGGACGGCGTCGTAGGGAGCCAGCGGGTCGGCGGCGGAGGCGGGGCCGGAGGCTGTCACGGACCTGGCCTGAGGGGTCATTGGGCTCCTCCCGGGGCCGGGGTGGTTGTGGCCGGGGCAACCGCGGCGCGCAGGTCGGCGGCGATCTCCACGCCCAGCAGCAGGTCGAGGGCGTCGAGGTAGTCCTGGCCGCGCCCGGCCTCGGCGGCGGCACGGGCGGCAACAGTGGGATGGTGCAGCATGCGGGCCGCCAGGTGGTGCAGGGCGCGGGCGGCGTCGCCGGCGTCCACCTGGCCGTCACGCACGCGCAGGCGGGCAACCTCCTCCTCGACGAGTTCCGCCACATGCCCGCGCAGGCTGCAAACCACCGGATCCATGCGCCGCCCGGACAGCATGCGCTCGAACAGGGCGGTCTCCTCATCCACAATGGCGCGCGCGGCCTGCACCTGGCGGGCCTCGGCCGCGGGCACGGATCGCTGCACGCTGGGCAGGTCGATCAGCCGCACCCCGGGCATGGAGCCGACGGCCCTTTCCACATCACGGGTGAGCGCAAGGTCAAGGATCACCAGGGGGCGGAGGTGGGTCCCGGCGTGCGGCCGCGCGGGGCCTGCTGCCCGCTCGGCAGCGGCCGGGGCCACGAGCTCGCGGGTCAGCACCGGGGCGCCCAGGCCCCGGCAGGTGATGACCAGGTCGGCTCCCGCCAGTGCATCGGGCAGGGCGACGTCGTCAATCGCCCTGAGTCCGCGGCCGACGGCGAAGGCGGCGGCCCGGTCCGAGCGGGAGTAGACGGAGATGTCGATGACCCCGCGCCGACGCAGGGCGGTGACGGTGGCGCCCGCATAGGCCCCGGTACCGACGATCAGGGTCCGCACGCCCTCAAGGGGCGGCAGGTGACGGGCAGCCAGGTCTACGCCGACCCCCACGACGGAGCGGCCATTGCCCGCCAGGCCGGTCTCGTGGGCGACGCGGCGGGAGGCGGTGGAGGCGTGCTCGACGGCGCGGGACAGATCGGTTGAGAGAGTGTCTTCCTCGGTGGCAACCCGCATGGCACGACGTAGCTGGCCGGCGATCTCGCGCTCGCCCACAACCATGGACTCCAGCCCGGCGGCGGTGGCGAACAACTCATTGACGGCAGCGTTTCCGCTCCAGGCGGTCAGTTCGACGGGTTCCGCCGCAACCGGGCCCGCGTCGGCCCAATGCCGTCCGGCCCCGGGGTGCGTGCCGGCGAGCGCCTCGGCGGCGGGGCGCAGGCCCGCACGCCGGGCCAGGAAGCCGGTGACGTCGTGACGCAGGGCGTCGGCCGGGAGGGCCTGCGGTGCGTCCAGTAGCAGCGCCAGGCGGTTGCAGGTCCCCAGGACGATCGCGCCCCGCAGCTGTGGGAGGGCGCGCATGAGGTCCGGGCCGAGGTGCGCGGCGGTTGCACCCAGGCGGGCGACCGCGTCGAGGCCCTGGGTGCGGTGGTCGGCGGAGAGCAGATGGATAGTCACGGCGAGTGGTAGTCAAGCATTGGATGCCGGTCGGGGCACAATTATCACCGGCACCGCCCTCAACTATTCCGACACTGCGTCAGATTAGTTTTACGACACTGCGTCACATGACTGGTAGCCAGCGGTATTGCAGGCTAAACCAGTCACTGAGCGAAGGGTTCTGGGCGAGGCGGCACAATGTTCGGACGGCGCTTTCCGGCGACGCCACGTCATGTCATTTCAACCGGGACCACCAGGACGAGGACTATTTCGTGAGTATTTCCGTGCAGAATTCCGGCGGGGCGGACCACCCGGCCGGGAGCGGCGGCTCCACCGGCCTGAGCGCCCCGCAGCCGGGGCGACCCGCCCTGCTGGAGGCCCTGGCCGGGCGCCGCCCGAGGCGTACACCCGTGTGGTTCATGCGGCAGGCGGGGCGCTCGCTGCCGGAGTACCGCGCCCTGCGCGAGCGGGCCGGGGCACCCATGTTGGATGTGTGCCTGTGGCCGCAGGCGGCCGCGCAGGTGACGCTGCAACCGGTACGGCGCCACGGCGTGGATGCCGCCGTGCTGTTCTCCGACATCATGGTGCCGCTGCGGCTGGCCGGCGTGGAGGTACGCATCGAGCCGGGCACCGGCCCCGTGCTGGACGCCCCCGTGCGCGACTGGGCGCAAGTGCGCCGCCTGACCGCGCACCACTACGGGGACGCGGACCGGGCCGGGGCGGGGCCGGACGGCAGGGCACTCGACGGCGCCGCAGGGGTGAGCGCGATCCAGGCGGCCGTGCGGGCGGTTGTGGCGGAGCTGGGCGGTCCGGGGCAACCAGGTGCCGGCGCACGCGCACCACGGCAGGCGGACCGCGCCCGCAGCCATAACCGCGGCGAACCGTCCCGCGCGTCAGCCGACCCCGGCGGCCTGTCCGCCCGGGCGCTGGCGGGACTGGCGCAGTCGCGCGGCGAGGCGGAGTGGACCCCGCTGCTCGGCTTCGGCGGGGCACCGTTCACCCTGGTGGCCTACCTGGCGGAGGGCCGCCCCTCCCGCGACCACTTGGCCGCCCGCACGCTCATGCACGCCGACCCGACCGCCTGGGACACGCTGATGACCTGGGCAGCGCACCTGACGGGCCAGTTCATGGCCACGCAGGTGGCCGCGGGCGCGGCCGCCGTCCAGCTCTTCGACTCCTGGGCCGGCTCACTGTCCGCAGCCGACTACCGCGAGAAGGTCGCTCCCTACTCGGCACTGGCGCTGGACGTGGCCCGCGACGCCGTGTCCCCCACCACCGGCGCCCCGGCGCCGGTGATTCACTTCGCCACCCGGGCCGGGCACCTGCTGCCCGAGCTGCACCGCACCGGGGCCGACGTCGTCGGCGTGGACGAGTGCACCGACCTGGCCCTGGCTGCCACCGCCCTCGGGGGGCGGGACGACGGGGCCGGCGCGCGCCCGGTGCAGGGCAACCTGAACCCCGCCCTGCTGGCCGCCCCCTGGGAAGTGCTCGCACCTGCGGTGGATGCCTGCGTGGAGGCGGGCCGGGCGGCGCCCGCGCACGTGTTCAACCTAGGGCACGGGGTACCCCCGTCAACCGACCCGAATGTGCTCACCCGGGTGGTGGCACGCGTGCACAAGTCGCAGGACTGGGAACGTACGGCGCTGACCGGATGGGATGGAGAGGCATGAGCGAGCAGCTGACCGATGGCGGTGGGACTATGTCCCCGGGGCCGGCGGGCGGACCGGCCGAGCCGCTCGAGGCGCTGGTGGTGGGCGGCGGGATCGCCGGGCTCGCCGCCGCCTGGGAACTGGCCCGCGCGGGACTGCGGCCACTGCTGGTCGAGGCGCGCGGCTACACCGGCGGACTCGTTGCCGGCGCAGACATCGGCGGGGTGCGCATGGACCTGGGTGCCGAGGGATTCGTCGTCCGCGGGGACGCGATCACGCAGATGGTAGATGCCCTGGGGCTGCGCGTGGTCGGCCCCTCCGGCGGCGGGGCGCGCCTGTTCCTGCCGCCGCCACCAGACGCCGCCGACTGCGACGGCGCAGCTGCCGGCCCGGGCACCGCGCAGGCGGCTTCCGACGCCCCTCCCACCGATCCGGCCCGTGGCTGGCGGGCCCACCGCTTCCTGCGCGACGGTTTCCTAGGCATCCCGGCCGATCCGCTCGCCGAGGACGTTGTGGCCGTGGTCGGGCGGGCCGGGGCCTTGCGGGCAGCCCGAGACGCCGAGCTTGACGGGACGGTGGGCACCCGCCCCGAAGACCCGGCCGACCTGGCCGCCTTCGTGCGCACCCGCATGGGCGAGGCGGTCCTGGAGCGCCTGGTCCGCCCGATTGTGGCGGGAATCCACACCGCCGACCCCGCCGACCTCGCGGCCGACACGGTCGCCCCCGGACTGCGGGAGGCGACCGCACGCCTGGGCTCGTTGCAGGCCGCCGTCGGCGAGCTGCTGGGGCGGCGCCGGGCCCGCCGCCGGGGAGGCGGCGCCGCGGACGTGACCGTCGAGGGCGGCCTGTTCCGCCTCACCGATGCGCTGCGGGAGGCGATCGAGACTGCCGGCGGCCGGGTGCTTACCCGCACCGGCGCGCAGTGGCTACAGCCGGCCACGCGCACCGCCGGGCCCGGCGGCACCGACTCCACCGGCGCCTGGGAGGTGGGGATCGCACCCACTGCGCGCGGGAAGACGCCGTCGGACGAGCCGGTGGCGGCCGGGGAGCAGTGGGTGGTGCGCACGCCACGAGTCGTGCTGGCCTGTTCAGCGGGGGCAGCACTCCGGCTGCTGGCAGGAGCACCCGGGGTGGAGACCCAGGTACCGGTTCCGGTCGGCTCCCCGATCGCCCGTTTCACCCTGGTAGCTCACGCCCCGGGACTGGCCGACGCACCGGTGGGCTCCGGACTGCTGGTGGCACCGGCCGCACCCGGACGAGCGCCCGTCAAGGCCAAGGCACTGTCACACCTGTCGGTGAAGTGGCCGTGGATCGGGGAACAACTACGGCAATTGCACGGCCCCGGCGCCGCGGGAGCACCCGCCGATGCGGTACACGCACTGCGCCTGTCCTACGGACGCCCGGGGGAACCGCGCCCCCAGGTGGAACTGGCGGACGCGCTGGCCGATGTCGAGGTGCTTACGGGTGTGCGCCTGCGGGAGCAGGACGTGCTCGACTCCAAGCTGGTGCGCTGGGACGGGACCCTGCCGCCGGTGACGCCCGCCTACCGCGAACGCACCCGGCGCCTGGAGTCCCAGGTCGAGCCCCTGGAAGGCCTGGCGGTCACCGGCGCCTGGGTAGCCGGAACGGGCATTGCCGCCGTCGTCGCCCATGCCCGCGAGCAGGCGGCCGGGCTCACCGGCAGGCCGCGGGTCACGGCGGACGGCACTTGCGGCCATAGGGAACCGGAGGGACCTGCATGAGCAGCGGCACGATCATCGGAGCGGGTGCGCCGTCGGCGCGGACCGTGCGTCTGGGAACACGCGGCTCGGCGCTGGCGGTTGCCCAGTCCTCACAGGTGGCGCGGGCGATCGTCGCCGCCTCCCGCCAAATCGGCACCGACCTGCAAGTGGAGCTCATCCCGATCCGTACCCGCGGCGATGTTGACTCCACCCCGCTGACCCGGCTCGGCGGAGTGGGGGTATTCGCCGCCGCCCTGCGCGAAGCGCTCCTGGACGGCAGCTGCGACCTGGCCGTGCACTCCTGCAAGGACCTGCCCACCACGCCGGTGCCGGGGCTGCACATCGCGGCGATTCCGCCGCGGGAGGACCCGCGCGACGCCCTGTGCACGGCGGGCGGGGTCGGCCTGGCCGACCTCCCGCCCGGTGCGCGCGTGGGCACCGGGTCACCGCGCCGGGCCGCACAGCTGCTAGCCGTGCGACCGGATCTTCAGGTCGTGCCCGTGCGCGGGAACGTACCCACCCGCCTGTCCCGCGTGGTCGGCTCGGTGGTGGGCGCGGACGGCCCGCTCGGCGCCGTGCGCGAACCCGACCTGGACGCGGTGGTACTAGCGCTGGCGGGCCTGCGCCGCCTGGGTCTGGACAACTATGCCACCCAGCCGCTGGCGCTGCCCCAGGACGGCCCCCGGGCGGGGACCCCGGGCAGGGACCAGTCCGCGCAGGACGCGTCACCGGCAGCCGCCGCACGCACACCCGTCATGGTGCCGGCGCCCGCGCAGGGTGCGCTGGCCCTGGAGACGCGGAGCACGGCGGGAACCGAGCAGGATCGGCCCGTCGGCAGGCCGGGAGCAGATACCTCTCCGCGCGCCGGGGTGGCCCCGCGCGATCCCGGGCTGGCCGCCGCGCTTGCTGCGACCGTATCCGCGCTGGACGATCCGCTCACCCACGCGGCCGTAACCGCCGAACGTGCGCTCATGCGTCACCTGGAGGCGGGCTGCGCCGCGCCGGTTGGGGCCGTGGCCGTGCCCACCACGCTACCGGAGGGGCATACCGGGCTGCGTCTTGACGCGGTCGTCGCGACCGCCGACGGGCGGAGCGTGCTGCGGGAATCGGTGACCGGGACCCGGGCGGACGCCTCCGCGCTCGGTGAGGCGGTGGCGCAGGCACTGCTGGAGGCGGGCGCCGCCGATCTGGTCGACCTGCACGCCGCGCTGCCCGGTCGCGGCCGCCGGGAGGCGCCGTGAGCCCGGCCGAGGGCACCGCGGCAGCGGGCACCACAGCGGCGTGTCTGGCCGGGCGGCGCGTGCTGCTGCCGCGCGCCAAACCCGGCGACGCGATTGCCGCCGCACTGGCCGCGGCGGGTGCCGCGGTGATGAGCGTGGGTTTGACCCGGGCGGTCCCCGGCCCCGTCGGTCCCCGTGAGCGCGCCGCCGCAAGGCTGGCGGACGGCCACTACGCCTGGGGAGTGCTGACCTCGGCCCGCACCCTGGACTTCTTCGACTTCAGCGCCCTGGGCAACTATGAGGCGCACGACGCCTGCGGACACGTGAACGGCGCTTCGGGCTGTCCCGATACCCCCGCGCGCGTCCGCCCCACCGCCTCACGCCCATGCACCGGAATCGCTGTGGTCGGCACTGGCACCGCGCGCGCCGTGCGGGAGCGGCTGGGGTGCGAACCCGACCTGGTGGCGGCCGGCAGCGGGACTGCCCTGCTGGAGCTGCCGCAGCTCAGTGGCGGGCCGGACGCCCTTGCGACGTCCTCGCCCGCGCGCCGATACGGGACGGCCGGGGGTGGGACGGGGCGGGAGCGCCGACTGCTGCTGCCAGGCTCGGCGCTGGCCTCCCCCGCACTGGCCGAGGGCCTCAGGCGCGCGGGCTGGGAGGTCGATGCCGTGGCCGCCTACACCATGGAACCGGTTCCACTCGCCGACCTGCCCGTGGGCTTCACCGCGGACTGGGTGGGCGGCCGCTTCGACGCGGTGGTACTGGTTGCGGGGTCCTCCACGCGCGCGCTGGTAGATCTCGCCGGGCCGCCCCCGCCCGCGACCCGCGTGGTGACGATCGGGAAGCCGACCGCCGCGGCCGCGGCAGCCGCTGGACTGCGCGTAGACGCAGTCGCGGCCCGCCCGACCCCAGAGGCCATCCGCGACGCCTTAATCACGACGCTGCCTGCTCCACCGCGCTGAACTCATACCCTCCATAACCGCTATCACCCGCCCGCATGCCCGAGGAGACCGCCGCAATGACACAGACAACCACCACCTTCCCCCTGCCCGACCCGCGAGACCCCGCCACCTCACCGGCCGCTGAACTGCTCACCTCGCGGGGCGTGCCCGCACCCGCGGCGCCGACTGTCCGCCCTCGGCGCCTGCGGCGCACGCCCGCCCTGCGCGGGCTGGTCGCCGAGACCCGTATCAGCCCGGCACAGCTGATCCTGCCGGCCTTCGTACGCGAGGACATCAGCGCGCCGAACCCGATCGGCGCCATGCCGGGCGTCGTGCAGCACACCCTGGACTCGATCCGGCGCGAGGCCGCCGCCTGCGCCGAGGCGGGCGTGGGCGGCATCGACCTGTTCGGCGTGCCGGCCACGCGCGATGAGACCGGCTCGCAGGCGTGGGCCGAGGACGGCATCCTCAACCGGGCGGTCGCCGCGGTGCGCGCGGAGGTCGGGGACGCGCTGGTGGTGTGCGCCGACACCTGCCTGGACGAGTTCACCTCACACGGCCACTGCGGCCTGGTGCGCCCGGAGGGGGACCGCCGCGCCGGCGAGATCGACAACGACTCCACCCTCGCCCTCTACCAGGCGATGGCCGTCTCCCAGGCAGAGGCGGGGGCGCACATGGTCTCCCCCTCCGGCATGATGGACGGGCAGGTGGCGGCGATCCGCGCCGCCCTGGACGCCACCGGCCATGACGACGTCACCATCCTGGCCTACTCCGCCAAGTACGCCTCCGCCTACTTCGGGCCGTTCCGGGAGGCAGTCGGATCCGCTCTCAAGGGCGACCGCCGCACCTACCAGCAGGATCCCGCCAACCGCCGCGAGGGACTGCGGGAGGTGCTGCTGGACGTGGAGCAGGGCGCGGATCTGGTGATGGTCAAGCCGGCCGGGCCCTACCTGGACGTACTGGCCGATGTAGCCGCCGCCAGCCCGGTGCCGGTGGCCGCCTACCAGGTCAGCGGCGAGTACGCGATGGTGGAGGCGGCCGCGGCCAACGGCTGGATCGACCGCGAGCGCGTGATCATGGAGTCGCTGCTGGGGATCGTGCGCGCCGGCGCCGACTGCGTGCTGACCTACTGGGCACGCGAGGTGGCCGAGTTGCTGCGTGCGCAGCGGTAAAAGTGTCCATCTCTCGCCACTTTGCGTGCCGGCCGTTCGCAACGCCCAACCGCTCGTCCGCATATGCCCAGGTCAGCACCTATTTGCTCAACGCGCCAGGACCGGCGCCATGCTGAAACTGGCGAGAGTTGGACACTTTTTCTGCGCCGGTCCCGCTGCGCGGGGTCGTAGGCTGCCGTCGGACCGCCGCAATCGCTTCAGGAGCCCCCATGCCGTCAACCACCAATGCCGACCTGTTCGCCGCCGCCCGCGCTGTGATCCCGGGCGGCGTGGACTCCCCGGTGCGCGCCTTCGGCGCCGTGGGCGGGGCGCCCGCCTTCATCGCGCGCGCCCACGGCGCCCACGTAGAGGACGCCGGGGGACGTGACTTCGTGGACCTGGTCGGCTCCTGGGGGCCTGCCCTGCTCGGGCACGCCCACCCGGCGGTGGTCGAGGCGGTGCAGGCAGCCGCCGACCGGGGACTGTCATTCGGGGCGCCCACCGCTGCGGAGACCGAGCTGGCCGAGGCGGTGCGGCGCCGCGTGCCGCCGGTGGAGCGGCTGCGCCTGGTGTCCACCGGCACCGAGGCCACCATGACGGCGGTGCGGCTGGCACGTGGCGCCACCGGCCGCGACCTGGTGGTGAAGTTCGCCGGCTGCTACCACGGCCACAGCGACGGCCTGCTGTCTGCGGCCGGCTCAGGCGTGGCCACGGGTGGACTGCCGGGGTCCGCGGGCGTGCCGGAGGCGGTGGCCGCGCAGACCATTGTGCTGCCCTACAACGATGTGGACGCGCTGGAGGCGTGCTTCGCCGCCCGCGGCCAGGAGATCGCCGCGGTCATCACCGAGCCGGCGCCGGCAAATATGGGTGTGGTCCCACCCGCGCCCGGTTTCAACGCAGCCATCCGCAGGATCACCGCCGCGCACGGCGCGCTGATGATCGCCGACGAGGTGCTCTCCGGTTTCCGCGTGGGCCCGGCAGGGTTCTGGGGCCTGGAGGCAGTCGACGGCTGGACGGCGGAGGCAGCCGATTCTGGGAACCGCTTCAGGCATGCGACGGGCCGGCCTGCCTCGGCCCAGGCTGACGAGGCCGCCGCAGCGACCACCCTGGCGCTTTCCACCCCGTCCTGGCCCGGCGGCCCGGACGGGGGCGAAGCCGACTGGCGCGAGCGGGCGGCCTGGGTGCCGGACCTGTTCACCTTCGGCAAAGTGATCGGCGGGGGCATGCCACTGGCGGCCGTGGGCGGCCGCGCCGAGGTGATGGAGCTGCTAGCACCGCTCGGCCCCGTCTACCAGGCGGGCACCCTGTCCGGGAACCCGTTGGCGACCGCCGCCGGCCTGGCCACACTCGCCCTTGCAGACGATGCCGTGTACACCACGGTCTCCCACCGCGCCGCCGAAATCGGGCAGGTGATCGCAGCGGCGCTGACCGAGCAGGGGGTGCCGCACCGGGTGCAGCACTCCGGCTCCCTGTTCTCGGTCATGTTCGGCCCCGCGGCCGCCGCGGCGGGCGTGCGGGACTATGACGCCGCCCGCGCCCAGGAGACGTGGCGCTTCGCCCCGTTCTTCCACGCCTTCCTCGACGCCGGGGTGGCGCTGCCGCCGAGCGTGTTCGAGGCCTGGTTCGTCTCGGCCGCGCACGGCGACGCCGAGGTCGAGCGCATCGCTGGGGCCGCGCCGGCGGCGGCCCGGGCCGCGGCCGCTGCGCGTCCCGAGGCGTAACCCTGCGGCATGCCTCCTGGCCACGGGTGGACCCCACACGCTCCCACCCGCGGAACAGAGTCCGAATCTCCGCCCGACCGGTCGCGTCGACTCGGCGACGGCCCTAGCCAGGGCAGCACCAGGGGCATCCCGGATACCGGAGGCCGACCGGATTCGGCAGGCTGGCACCATGACACAGCAGCGTCCCACCAACCCCTACGGCCGCAAACCGTCTTTCTCCCGGCGCACCAGGTCGTGGCGCTCGCGGCTGCCGCGGCGGTCATACCGGCGCCTGCTGGCGGGCGTGTGCGGCGGCCTGGCCGAGTACTGGGGCGTGAGCCCCACGCTGGTGCGGCTGGCGACACTGGCCCTGGCGGTGCTTCCGGGCCCGATGTGGGTGGTCTACGTCGCCGCCTGGGTGCTCATACCAGGCCCCTACGAGCGCTGAGCCCCGGTCAGCCCCTCGTGGCGAGCGCGGCCTCGTAGGCGGCGAGGTCGGGCTCGGCGAAGACGCAGATGACGATCCGCAGCTCGGATTCGGGGTGCGTGCGCAGCCAGTCCGCGAGCGTGGCGAGCACGAGCTGCGCCGCCTCGTCCTTGGGGTAGCCGTACTCGCCGGTGGACACCGAGCACAGGCCCACCGAGCCCAAGCCGGCATCCGCGACGGCGTCCAACACGCTCCGGTAGCAGGAGGCGAGCAGGGAGCGGTCGGCGTCGGTGGGGCGGCCGCCCTCGACGATCGGGCCGACGGTGTGGACCACGTGCGCGGCGGGCAGGTGGTAGCCGGAGGTGAGCAGGGCGCGGCCGGCCTCCTCCGGGCGGCCGTAGCGGGCGTCCATGTGGGCGGCGCATTCGGCACGCAGGCCGGGCCCGGCGACGGCGTGGATGACGTTGTCGATGCAGGTGTGCCCGGGGACGAAGCAGCCCAGCATCTGAGCGTTGGCGGCGTTGACGATCGCTCCGGCGCGCAGGGTGGTCAGGTCACCGCACCACAGGGCGACGTGCTCGCCGAGCGGGCCGGCCACCGCGTGGGTGGCGGCCAGTGTTGGCAGTGTCAGGGCGTCGGGGGCGCCGGCGTCGTGCACGCGCTGGGCGGCCTCGGCGGCGAGCATCTCGTCCAGGTCCTCCCGGACGTCGTCGTCGGGGATCTCGCGGGGCGGACGGATGGTCAGCAGCCCGTCCAGCAGCCGCCGCAGCTCCACCGGGGGGAGCTCGGCGAGGGCGGCGGGCGGTGGGAATGCGGCGACGTCGCCGGCCTGGACGGCCTCGGTGGCGAAGTGCCGGGTGAGGCGGTGCAGGCGGGCGACGTCGGCGGTAGGCGCGTGCGGCATGCGCCCAGGTTAGGCGCGCCGCCGCGTCGGCGGCAGCGGCTCCCGGGCGCGTGGGCGCGCAGGACGCGGTCGGCAGTCTCAGTTCACGGAGTAGTTCTGCGCGGAGAGGAACCAGCTCTGCTGCTCCAGGCGCTGGGTGTAGTCCTCCAGGATGCCGGAGGATGAGGGGTCGGCCTCGTCGACGGCGTCGTGGATGTCACGCAGGGTGGTGACCACGGCGTTGATGGCCGAGACGATGTAGTCGACCGCGTCAGCGGTGATGACGGCCCCCTCGGGTGCCTCCGGGACGGTGGTCTGGGAGGCGATGGTGCCGGGGCGGCCGTCGGGGAATGCGTTGATGGCGCGCATGCGCTCGGCGAGCTCGTCGGAGCCCTCGCGGGCGATGTCGACGACCTCGTCCAGGTTGAGGTGGAGGTCGCGGAAGTTCGGGCCGACCAGGTTCCAGTGGACCTGCTTGCCGACGAGGCTGAGGGCGGTGATATCCACCAGGGCGCGCTGCAGGTCGGCGGCGAGGGTCTCGGAGGCGGTGAAGGTGGGGATGACGGCTGGGTTCTTAACTTGGTGCTTGCTCATGGGACCAACTTTACAATCACCGAAGCTTAGATGGGTAGGGCTTATCGCTCATGAGGGAACCTGGAAACAGCCCGGACGGCGCAAGCCGCAGCAAGATGCCCGGCGCCGCACCATATGGGTGGGGCGCCGGGCACCTGGACAGGCCGGCCCCAGGCAGCTTTCAGCCGACTGGGGCACGGCCCCGGTAGGTAGTAGGTACCGGGTCAGGCCTGCGCGGCGGCGCCGGCGGCCTCCTCCTCGGCGATCTTGCGCTTGATCTCATCCATGTCGAGCTCGCGCACCTGGGTGATCAGGGAGTCCAGGGCGGGCCCGGGCAGGGCGCCGGCCTCGCGGTAGACCAGGACGTCATCGCGGAAGACCATCAGCGTGGGGATCGAGGAGATGCCCAGGGCGCCGGCGAGCTCCTGCTCGGCCTCGGTGTCAACCTTGGCGAAGGTGATGTCGGGGTTGTTCTCGGCAGCCTTCTCGAACACCGGCGCGAAGCGACGGCACGGACCGCACCATGAAGCCCAGAAGTCAACAAGGGTGATGCCGTCCCCGCGGACGGTCTGGTTGAAGTCTGCGCCGGTGATGTTCTTGGTGGCCACGGGTGTTCCTTCCAGTCGGAGGGATTGGATGTTGTGTGCCGGGCACGCGTCCAGCGCTGCCGACGCCTGGGACAACCGTCCTACCCGACGAGGTATTCCGTGGGCATGGTCATCTTCGGCCCCCTTCCCAGGTGCACCCCACCCACGCCGAGGTCGGTAGAAGTCACGTGCCTAGGTCGGTAGACGTTGCGCACCGAGGTCGGCCCACTGCTCTACTCGCCGACGACGCCAGAAACACGAAGGCGACTCCCCGGCTCCGTCCAGACCACCTGCCTAACGTCGGGATGGCGAACGCCAGTTCCGACGATGCCAGGAGGCACTATGTTCACCATCACCTACCGCCCCTATGAGCCCCGGGATGCCGAGGGGGTCATGGCGATCGTCCTTGACGCCTTCCACATCCGCAGCTACGCACCGCGCCCCTACTTGGAGCGCTCCGCCGCAGAGCTGTTCCTGTCCGAGCGCCTGCTCACCTCCACCTACGCGCAGGTCGCCGTCGTCACCGATGACCGCAGCGAGGACGACGCGGAACCCGCCACCGAGCGGGTCGTGGGCGTCCTCATGGGCCGGGTAGAGGACGAGCCACCGCTTCCGGCCCGGCCGCTCGCTCATGCGCATAAGCTCGCCGCCATGGCCTGGCTGGCGACGGCGGGAATGCCGCAGTGGGACACGCTCACGCAGGCATTGGGCTTCGACTACCGGCGTGCCGAGCTGAGACAGGACGTGCTGCTGGGCGGAGGCGTCGGCGTCACCGATGAGATCACCCTGCTCGCGGTGCATCCCGCATGGCGGGGCCGCGGGGTGGGCACCCGCCTGTACGACGACTTCATGGAGCACCTGCACGCCCACGGCCGCAAGGACTTCTTCCTGTACGCGGACTCGCTGTGCAGCTATGAGTTCTGCGAGCAGCAAGGCCTCTCGCGTGCCGCCACCCGGGAGCTGCGGCTGGACGTGCCCGAGCTGCCCGAGCGCGTCGGCGTGTACCTGTACACCGGCGAGGTCCCGACTACCACAACCACAAGCGCCGCAGCCCGCTGACCACCGAAACCGGCACATGTGACGCATCGAAACCGGCACATGTGACGCATCGAGACCGGAACATGTTACGCGCGGAAGTGGTGGTCGTTGTCGGGCAGGGACGTCGTCGGGCGGGCGGTGCCGGGCTTGCGGGAATGATTCGTTGGATCCATTGGGACCATCCGAAGGCCTGACCGGGGAGGTGACCGTCGACGGCACCGCTGAGTACTTCCAGTGAATCCAGAGCCCTGACGCCGCACCCCCGTGCTTCGGCACTTCCCACGAGGGTTCGCGCCTCTAGGTGCCGAACCGGTCGCAACAAGTGACGAATCGTCAACCACAACGCATGAACCGTCACACCCTCGAACCGGAAGAGCCACTAACGACACACCGAGACCGGCTGAGCTCTGCCAGCTGCTCCCAGCCGCATGAAGGTGCCCCGGGGTTCAGGAGCGCCGCCACCCCCGACGCACCAAGGCGACGAGCCCGCTGCGCGACTCCTCGCCACTGTCTCCCTCGGCAGGCCTGTTGGCGACAACGTCGTCGGCGCCGTCGCCTGCGCCTTCGACGGCGGATGCGACCCAGGCCATGGCCAGCACGGCCTGGTAGAGGGTGTCGGCGTCGACCTCGGCGCGGGCCACACCCGCGCGCTGCGCGGGCTCCAGGAAGCCCCGCGTCATCTCAATCACCTCCTCACAGGTTGGAGCCAGCGGCGAGGAGGAGCTGGTGTAGGCCTCCCGCAACGGCCCGGGGAGTCCGTCATAGGACCGCATCCACTCCCCTAGCGCGTCCAGCCACCGCTCGAGCGCCTCGCCGGGCTCCAGGGCAGCTCCCTCAATCTCCCGGCACCTGCGCGTCAGATCGGTGGTGCGCTGCGCCAACACCTGGCCGAGTAGGTCCTGCCTGGTGGGGAAGTGACGGTAGAGGGTCCCCGCCCCCACTCCGGCCCGCCTGGCGATGGCGTCCATAGGGACGTCCAGCCCCTCTCGGGCGAAGATCTGCGCGGCTATCTCAACGATCTTGTCGCGGTTGCGCCGCGCGTCGGCGCGCACCGCCCGGTGCCTGTTCCTCGTCCGAGGCGCGTCGTCCCGGGCCGCCGGGTCAGACATGGATCACACTCCTGCGCCATTGATAAGTGGAGAGTCTCTCCGTATCGTCCGGGCTATCTACTTCAAGCGATCTTAGGCGAACGGAGATGCGTGTTGCCACCACAGCCAGCCAGCCCCGTCGACCCCGAGGCCCTGCGGCGGACCCTGGCCAGCTTCCCCACCGGCATCGTGCTGGTGACCGCCCAGGACTACGACGGCGCCCCTGTAGGAATGCTGGCCAACTCCTTCACCTCCGTGTCACTGGATCCGCCGCTGGTGTCTCTGGCCTTCGCCCGCAGCTCGTCCACCTGGCCGCGGCTGCGCGACGCATCGCTCCTGCAGGTCAGCGTCCTCGGCACCGAGCACCACGCCCTGGTCTCCCAGCTCGCCGGCCCCACCGCCCAGCGCTTCGTCGGCCTGGAGTGCGCCCTGCGCAGCGAAGACGCCGCTCTCCTGGGATCCCCCGCCACCCTGAGCGCGGCACCCGAGAGGATCATCGAGGCGGGCGATCACGATCTTGCCCTTCTTCGGGTACTCGAAGTCGAGCAGGACAGGGAGATCGACCCCCTGGTCTTCTACGCGCGCCGACTGCATCGCCTCACCACCTGACCCCGCCTCCGGCACCGGAGATCGGCCTGCGCCACCCAGCACCACCCCACTGCAGAGATGAGCACTGCGCCGAGTGCGCAAGACACACCGCCCGCCACCAACCTCGGAGGAACACCATGACCACCAATCCCGCCAAACGACAGATGATCCTGGGCATGCATCTGGGGACCGGCTACGGCTCGCAGGCCAACGCCTGGCGCGCCCCCGGCGTGAACCCCTCCGCCTATGCCGACATTGAGGCCCAGGTCCGCTACGCCCGCGCTGCGGAGCGCGGCACCCTCGACTTCCTCTTCCTGCCTGACAACCTCGCGATCACTCCCTCCATGGGGGGTGGGATCCCGCAGGCCACCATGGACCCGGTAGTTACTATCGCCGCCCTGGCCCGCGCGACCTCCCGGATCGGATTCGTGGCCACCGGCACCACGACCTTTAACGAGCCCTACAACATCGCCCGCCAGTACAAGGCCCTAGACGTGATCACTCACGGCCGCTTCGGCTGGAACGCGGTTACTACTGCGGACCCGGCTGCCGCCGCGAACTTCGGCCAGACCATCGCCGAGCGCCCGGTCCGCTATGGCCGCGCGCACGAGGTGATCCAGACCGTGCAGGCCCTGTGGGGCAGCTGGGGCGAGGACGCCTGGACCCGGGACAAGGCCACCGGCCGCTTCGTTGACATGGACCGGGTACGCCCGGTGAACCTGCGCGGGGAACACGTCGCCTCCCAGGGGCCCCTGCCGATCCCGCCGTCCGAGCAGGGGCAGCCGGTCATCTTCTCCGCCGGGGGCGGGGAGTACGGCCTGACCATTGCCGGACGCTACGCCAGCGGCGTCATCGGTGCGGCCTTCACCATTGAGGACGCCCGCACCCAGCGCGACGCCGTACGCCGGGCCGCCCGCCAGTACGGCCGCAACCCGGAGGAGGTCAAGTTCTTCGCCGGGCTCATGCCCCTCATTGGCGCCACGGTCGAGGATGCTCTGGCCCGCAGACGCCAGCTGGATGAGGTCAGCGCCCCCCAGCGGGTCCCCTATCTGGGAGCCATGCTGGGACTGGCCCTGGAGCCCGAGCAGATCGACCGGCCCTTGACGGCCGGAGAGCTGGCCGACGCCCGACCCAGCGGTTTCGATCCCCGCTCCCAGCACGCGCTGAGCGTCGCCCGGGAGGGCTGGACGATTCGGGACATCCTGGCACACGGCATCATCGACTACCACCCCACTCCCGTGGGCCCGCCCTCCGTCGTGGCCGACCACATGCAAGAGTGGTTCGAGGCCGGCGCATGCGACGGCTTCTGGATCTCTCCCGACGTAAACCAGGACGGGATCGACACCTTTGTTGACGAGGTGGTTCCGATCCTGCGCGAACGCGGGCTGTTCCACGACGGCTACCGGGGCACCACCCTGCGCGAGCACCTCGGAGTGCCGCCGCAGTACGGTCTGGATCCGCGGGTCATGCGGGACGCGCAGTAGCACGCCCGACGACGCCGCTTCGACCGACCTCGGCGCGTAACTTCTACCGACCTCGGTGCAGGTTGGCGGCAACCAGCTCGGCCAGCTGGACGGCGTTGAGGGCGGCGCCCTTACGCAGGTTGTCGCCCACCGCGAACAGGGCGATGCCGTGGCCGTCGTCCCAGGCCTGGTCGGCGCGCACCCGACCCACGAAGGTGCCGTCGCGGCCGGCGGACTTCAGCGGGCTGGGCACGTCGTCGTAGGTGACGCCGGGGGCGGCGCGCAGCAGCTCGATGGCCCGCTCGGGGCTGAGGGGACGCTCGAACTCGGCACTCACGCTCACCCCGTGGCCGGAGAACACGGGGATGCGCACGCAGGTGCCAGACACGCGCAGGTCCGGGATCCCCAGGATCTTGCGGGACTCGTTGCGCAGCTTCTGCTCCTCGTCGGTCTCCCCGGAGCCGTCGCCGGCGTCGCTGCCGGCCCAGGCGACGGCGTTGAAGGCGATGGTGTCCACGTACACCTTCGGCTCGGAGAAGCTGACGGCCCGCCCGTCCAGGGCGAGGCCCTCGATGTCCTGCCCCTGCTCGACGACGGCGCGCACCTGCCCGGCCAGCTCGGCCACCCCGGCGCGCCCGGAGCCGGAGACCGCCTGGTAGGTGGAGGCGACCAGGCGCCTGAGCCCGGCCTCCTCGTGCAGTACCTTCAGGGCCGGCATGATCGCCATGGTGGTGCAGTTGGGGTTGGCGATGATGCCCTTGGGGCGGTCGTCCAGCGCCTCGGGATTGACCTCGGCAACCACCAAAGGCACGTCGGGATCGCGGCGCCATGCGGAGGAGTTGTCCACCACGACGGCGCCGGCCGCGACAAACCGGGGCGCGTACTCACGCGAGGCGGTAGCGCCGGCGGAGAAGATGGCCACGTCGATGCCGGCCAGGTCCGCGGTAGCCACGTCCTCCACCTCGATGCGGGCGCCGCGGAACTCCACGACGCTCCCGGCGGAACGCGCCGATGAGAACAGGCGCAGGCTGCGGGCGGGGAAATCACGCTGGGCGAGCATGCCCAGCATGACGCGGCCTACCTGCCCGGTGGCGCCGACGACGGCGACGCTCACGCCGTCGGCCGGGCCCACGTACCCGCCCGCGGGACCCACGTACTTCCCCGCGTCCTCCTGCGGGGCCTGGCTGTCCTGGTTGCTGGGGTTGCTCATCTTCCGGTACCTCCGTAGACGACCGCCTCGGCGGCCTCGGCATTGAGGCCGAAGGCAGAGTGGACGGCGCGCACGGCCTCGTCTAGCACGGCGTCGTCCACCACCACCGAGATGCGGATCTCGGAGGTGGAAATCATGTCAATGTTGATGCCGGCCTCGCTCAGTGCCCCGAAGAGCTTGGCGGACACGCCCGGGTGGGAGCGCATGCCGGCGCCGACCAGGGAGAGCTTGCCGATGTTGGGGTTGAAGTGCAGGGTCTTGAAGCCGAGCTCGTCCTGCGCGTCCTCGAGGGCGGCGCGGGCTGCCGCAGAATCGCCGTCGGGGCAGGTGAAGGAGATGTTGGTCAGGCCGGTGCCCTCTGCGGAGACGTCCTGCACGATCATGTCGATGTTGGTGTCGGCGCGGGCCACGATCTCGAAGATGCGGGCGGCGGCGCCGGGCACATCGGGCACGCCGACCAGGGTGATCTTGTCCTGGCTGCGGTCGTGGGCGATGCCGGAAATGACGGGGGCTTCCACGTGATCCTCCTGAGCGGATGGGTGCGGGCGGGCCTGGGCGCGGGCGTTGACGGCACGGGTGTGTGCGGCACCCACGGAGGCGCCGTCGGGCGGCAGGGCGCCGTCGGGGGCGACGACGCGGCCGGTGACGGCATCAATGGCGGGCGCGGGCGGTACCGAGGCATCGGCAGGGGCACCGGAGGCGGGCGCGGGTGTGGGGGCGGAGGGGGCGTCGTCGTCGGCCCCGGGGACTAGGGGCGGGATGAAGGCGCCCTCGCGGCGGCCGTCGTAGATCCAGGTGCCGGTCTTGTCGGAGAAGGAGGAGCGCACGTGCAGGGGCACGCCGAAGCGGCGGGCGTACTCCACCGCGCGCAGGTGCAGGATCTTGGCGCCGTTGGCGGCCATCTCCAGGGTCTCCTCGCTGGAGAGGGCCTCGATGCGGCGGGCCGTGGGGACGATGCGCGGGTCGGCGGTGAACAGGCCGTCGACGTCGGTGTAGATCTCGCAGACGTCCGCGTTCAGGGCCGCGGCGAGGGCGACGGCGGTGGTGTCGGAGCCGCCGCGCCCCAGGGTGGTGACGTCCTCCACCTCGTTGATGCCCTGGAAGCCGGCGACGACGGCGACGGCCCCCATCTGGATGGCGCGGGCGATGCGCTCGGGCAGGACGCCGACGATGCTGGCGCGCCCGTACTTGGAGTCGGTGAGCACGCCGGCCTGGGCGCCGGTGTAGGCGCGGGCGGGCACGCCCAGTTCGCCGATGGCCATGGCCAGCAGTGCCATGGAGATCCGCTCGCCGGCGGACAGGAGGATGTCCATCTCGCGCGCGGGGGGCTTGGCGGAGATGGCGCCGGCCATGTCCAGCAGGTCGTCGGTGGTGTCGCCCATGGCGGAGACGACCACCACCACGGTGTTGCCCGCCTTGCGCGTGGCGACGACGCGCCTGGCGACGCGGCGGATCGCCTCAACGTCGCTGACGGATGAGCCTCCGTATTTCTGCACTACCAGTGCCATGTGGGGGTTCCTGCCGTTGTGCTGCCGGTTGGTCGTTGCCGGTGCCGACTCGTCGGGCGCGCCCGCGCGGGGCGTCCCGGCGTCCTCGGCGTGGCGTCGAGCCAAGCATACGGCCCGCAGGTTACGACGGCTCGACGGGGATCGCAGGGTGGAGGGGCAGGAGTGCGGCCCTGAAGAGGTGGCGCATCGACCCTGACCGGGGTTGCCTCACGGGGTAGGACATGGCTAAGGTCACCACATGGCGAGCGTTATAGTTTCGTCATTTCCTGTTGGTTCCTGAAAGGCCTGTCTCATGGTTGACGACGGCGCTCGGCGTGAGGCCGCGGGCGATAACGAGGACGTCCGGCGGGTTCGCTCCGCATCCGCAGCGGGCGGGGACGCCCCGGCGCCTCCGCCACCGCCGGGTTCTTCGCCGGGGCCGGTGCGGGGACGGCATGCTGCTGTGCCGCCGAGTGCGTACGGGGTGATGCCTGCTGGGGACGACGACTCGAGCCAGTCGGCATCGGCGGCTGCGCCTGCACCCGACCGGGTGTCGGAGTATGGGATGGCGCCGTCGGCGGCCGATACTGGCACACCTGGTGCTTATGGATCGGGGTATGGGCTTGTGGCGCCTGCGCCAGCACCTGCATCCGCGCCCGCGCCCGTGTCTGCGTTAGCAGCGCCCTCGCTTGGGAGTGTGAGCGCGCCCGGTCCCGGGGCGCATGCTGCGGCGGGTACAGATCATGTCTTGTCGGTTTTGGATGTGCCGGCGGAGTGGTGGGAGCGGGCGCTGGCTGGCTGGCGGGGCTGGTGGGCGCGTCATGCGGGTTTCGCGCGCGGGTTGGTGCGCGTGCAGCAGGTGGTCTCCACCGTGGCGCTGGTGCTGGGTGTGGTGGCGCTAGTGGTGGTGCCGCGCCTGGCGATCGGGCTGGTGCCCGCGCTGTTCATGACCGGCTGCCTGCTGGTGGTGGGACTGCTGGCGCGCACCCGCACCCTGGGGCTGCGCCCGCTGCTGCTGCTGATGGGCATCAGCGCGCCCTGGTCACTACTGATCGCCCACGCCACCCTAGTGATTGGTGAGGCGATTGGGCTCTCCACGGCCGATGACGGCGCCCGCATCGCGCTGGCCGCTTTCGTTGAGGAGCCAGGCAAGCTGCTGCCGCTGCTCGCCCTGGCGCTATTGGCGCCGGGCCGGGTCAGGCGTCTGGCGGCGGTGGACTGGGCGCTGCTGGGCTTCGCTACCGGGGCGGGATTCACCATCGCCGAGGACGGTGCCCGCCGCCTGATGCCCCCGGGCCTGATCGCCGAGCTGCTGGGAGAGGACCGGCTCCAGTACTCGCTGAACCCGTGGACGGCGGGCCGGTTCCTGATACATGGGGGCAGTTGGGCCGAGAACCTGCTGGAGCTGGACACTCCGGTGGAGGTAGTAGCCACAGGGCATCAGGTCCCCACCATGGGGGTTGCCATGGGTATCGCCCTGGGCCTGGCCCTGTGGCGCACCGCGAAACCCTGGTGGCGCGCCGTCGCGTGGCTGCCGCCGGTGGTGATGCTCACGATGGCGATCGTGGATCATGCCTGTTACAACGCCACCGTCGGCTGGACCGGCTGGGCCGACCAGGACACCGCCATCCCCACCTGGATACGCCTGGCCTGGCAGGTGCGCGGGCAGGGACGCACCCAGATCGCCGTCTCCGTGGTCCTGTTCATCGCCTGCATGCTGGTCGACGCCCTCCGCCGCCACCGCGCGGGCGTGTTCGGCGACGTCGCCATCGAGGCCCCCAAGGCGCCCGCCCTGCCCATGACCGGTGTCCCTTTAGCCCTGCGGGCACCGGTGCAGGCCGTGGTGTGGCTGGCCGCCTACACCTGGTCGGACCTGGCGATCATCGCCGCCGCGTACGGCGACCGAACACTGAGCCGCAGGGCGCGCATGGCCGAGGGCCGGGCCATGGGCGTACAGGTGAGCGGGGTGCGCCAGGACGCCATGACCGTGACCACCCCCGGCACCGAGCCGGCCGCTCGTAATGCCTTCCGCCTGGTCGCACTCACGGTCGGAGCGGTGATGCTGGCGGCCTGTCTGTGGTACGGCACCGCCCTCGCCCAGGACATCGGCTCCTGGCTCCAACAGCCCGACTGGCCCTACTTCTTCGCCGGCCTGCTTGACGGGCTCGCACAGTGGTGGGACTCCCTGGGCGTGCTCGGCCAGATCCTGGTCACCGCCCTCGCAGTACTCCTGCTTGCGTGGGCGGGCCTGTCCGTGGCCGCGGCGCTCGGGGCCGTCGGCGTGGGCACCTGGGTGCTCAGCCATGGGCGCGGCATCGCCACCTTCCTCCAAGACCCCGCCGCCGCCACCCGCTCCTACGCAGCCAACGCCACCTGGGAGCAGCTCCTACTGGACGGCGCCGACTTCGCCCTGACCTTCATACCCGGCTCCGCCCTCGGGCTCGGCACCCGCAAAGCCGCCCGCACTGCAGCCGAGAGCGTCGCGGTCTCGCGCGCCGCGCGCCGGGAGATCGCCGGCCTGACCGAGGTCAACAACCTCTTCGCCCAACGCGACGCCGCCAAGGCCGCCCGGCAGGCCGCCGAGAAGCGCCTCAGGGACGCCATGCCGCCCGGCTACGACACCAAAGCCTTCAACCGCAAACACCTCAAGACAACCATCAAAAAACTAGAGGGCGCTGGCTACAGCGACGCCCAAGTCAAAGAGCTGCGTGACGCCGCGCGACAGGCCACAAAAGCGCGGTCTGTGGAGAAGCGTATTGCCGAGTACATCGGCGAGCGGGGCGGGGAGCAGGCACTTGCGCGCCGCGGGTACGACATCCCCGAGTCCTTCCACTCCACCGGGCCCGGCACGCCCGGTCCCGGCAGCTACCGTCTGGACGGCATGGGAGTCAAGCCCGACGGCAGCGAGATCGTCTTCCCCGAGTACAAGGGCGGCACCGCCAAGGTATCCACCACCAAGGTCCCCACACGGTTCGAGGGTCCCGCCGCCCAGGCCACGCCGGCCTATGTGCGTGACCGCATGCTCACCGATCCCCGCGTGGCCCAGTACTTCCACGACAACCCCCAAGTCTGGCAGTCCGTCAAAGACGGACGCACCAAGCTCCTGATCGAGGTGTACTCAACCCCCGCACCCGGATACGCCCAGGCCAGCGCCAAGACTTACTTCACCCTCACACCCCAGGTCATCCAGGCCATGGAGGAGGCCATGGCCGCACTATAGAATCAACGCCAGCGCCCCCCGAACAAGCAAGCCCCCAAAACAGCCAACAAAGGACACCGCCATGACCGAGATGAAAATACTGCCCGTCGAGCGCGCCATCGAATGGATCCGCGCCTGGGCCGAACTCGACTGGCCCATCACCTGGGAAACCGCCTACACCACCCGCGACAAACTCGGCTGGACACCCAACCCACAAGACCCCGAACTGTTCACCACAGAACTCACCGTCAACGAAGACGGGGGTTACCTCAGCACACTAGACGACGCTTGCAGCGGCCTCTCGATCCCGCTCTGCTCTCGTAACCTATCAGCCGAGCCGAACACTCCTTGGACGACTTCCCTGTGGCAGGCATACGATGCCATCGCTAACGCACTCACGCAGCTATACGGCACCGGCAAGCAGACCGGCGACCGAAGCGACGTTCTTCAAACCGACTGGATACTCAACAACCAAGTCACCGTAAGCCTAGTAGCCTCGGACAAGTCCATGAGCGTCATGCTGGACTCACCCGAAGTCACCGCGATTGATCAATGGGATTCATACTACGTTGAGAAGTACGGCGAGGACTATGTCGACGACTGACCCCGGCACCACCCCCGGCGTCATACAGCATGCGCGCCCTCCCGGTCGAGCGCGCCATGGATTCGCGCCTAAGCCGTCCAGTCTGTTCCATCGAGCCCACATTGTCACAAACGGTGACAAACGAGCCCGAGGCGCTGGCCCACGACTCACGAAACGTTGGAATCATGCGGTTGCGAAAACCAGGCAGGGCAGCGAATCCGGCGTTTGTCACCGTTTCTGACAATGCTGGCCACCGAACGCCCCGCTCTCAGCTCTCCTCGTCGAACCGACTGCACGAAGGTGCGCCCTACTACATCTGCCGGTGAGCCCGACGTCCTGCCTCGTTCCATCCAGTGGTCCACGGAACAGTCGGTGGGTTCTCCCGGCCTGTGATGACATGGACCTTGCCGTTGACGACGCGGCGGAGGGACCTGTCTAGCTGCTGCCGATAGTTCGCCATCGCCTGCTGCGCAGCGGCTTGCCGACCTCGCCCCGCGTGTGGCTGCGCGCCGGGCAGGTCGGTGCGTAGCGCTACATACAGCGTCCGGGCCCTCACCGTCTTGCGGCACATCTCCCGCATCTCCCGATCGGTGTGTCCGTCGCGGGTCCCGGCGTGCAGGCCCGCGAGCGTGTCCATGACCTTCTCGGCCACGACGGCGACCAGGTTCTTGGGCTCGTTCGCCTCCTGGTAGGCGTAGTCCTTCGCCTCAATCAGCCACAGCTGGTCACCGGTAGAGGGAGCGGGTGGACTGCTCGAGTTCGGCGTCGAGGGCCGTGATGACGGGCAGGTCGTCAAGGTCATCGGCCTGGGCCACGGACACCGGGCCGCCGTCGGTGCGGTCAAGCCCGAAGTAGCGGATGTCTGCGTCCTCCCGCTCATCGAGCATCTGGAGTTCGCGCAGGAGGAAGAGACTGTGGGTGGCGAGGAAGACCTGGACTCCGCGGCGGGCGAGGCCGGCGATGAGCGGGGCGAGGAGCCGAATGGAGGCCGGGTTGAGGTTGGCCTCGGGCTCGTCCCAGAACAGGTACCCCTGATCCTTGAGGACCCCGTTGGCGAGGAGCACTTGGATCATGCCGAGCTTGCGGTGCCCCTCGGAGACCAGCGGCGCCTCAAGCTGAGCACCTGAATCACCCTCGGCGCCCGGCCGGAGCACGAAGCGCTCGTCCCTCACCTCGAAGCGCCCGCCGACGATGCCGCCGATGACGTCCTCGATCTTCGTGTCGGAGCGATCCTTGACTCGGGGGCGGTAGAGGAGCGTCGCCAGGTCGTTCCAGGTCTCATCGAAGGGGACCTCGTAGGTGGCGAAGAGCGAGCGCAGACCGTGGGCGACCGAGAGGATCTCGTGTGCGGGCATGAAGACGGGAAAGGCCTGAGCACGAATCCGCCGACCGCCGCCGGGAACCGGCCCGCAACTTTCCCGGTCGCCCGGCGATTCAATTGTTACATTAGCGCCCATGAGTATTGAGGCGACGGAGGTTACGCGTTTCTTCGGCTCGGCGCCCGCCGTGCAACGGTTGAGCCTGTCCGTACCCGGCGGAGCCGTCACCGGCCTGGTCGGCCCCAACGGGGCGGGCAAGACCACGCTGCTGCTCATGCTGGCGGCCCTACTACGGCCGGACGCGGGCACCATCCGGGTGGCCGGACTCGACCCGGTGGCCCAGCCGCGCGAAGTGCATCGGGCCGTGGGCTGGATGCCGGACGCCTTCGGCACCTGGGACTCCCTGACCTGCACGGAGATCCTGCTGTCCTTCGCCGCCGCCCAGGGAATCGACGACGCCACCGCTGGCGAGCGCGCCGCCGACATGCTCGCCCTCGTGCATCTAGAGGACATGGCCCGCACCCCGGCGCGGGTGCTCTCGCGCGGGCAGAAGCAGCGCCTGGGGTTGGCCCGCTCGCTGCTCCATGCCCCGCAGGTGCTGCTGCTCGACGAGCCCGCCGCCGGCATGGATCCGCGCTCACGCATGGACCTGCGCGTGATCCTGCGGGAGCTGGCGAGCCAGGGGATGACGGTGCTGGTGTCCAGCCACGTGCTGGGCGAGTTGGAGGAGATGGTCGACGGCGTGGTGTTCATGTCCCGCGGGCGGGCGCTCACGCCGCCGGGCGCCGAGATGAACACGGATACGGATACAGAGCCCGGCCACGCTCAACCGGCCGGGCAGGGGCAGGCCGCGGCGGAGGCACCCGCGCAGGCCGACGCCGGAGAGCCCGCCAGCGCGGTGACCCCGGTACGCCCCGCGCCGCTGCGCGCCACCTGGCGGATGCGGGCGCTGGACGGCGACCGGCTCGCGGCGTGGGCGCGCGAACAGGCACCGCCGGGTGCCGGCACCGAGTCCG
>NZ_PIZD01000075.1:0-9956 GCF_010365615.1 Actinomyces sp. 565 | reverse complement strand
GAGGGGATGGCGTACAGCAGGGAGGCGCCGGGCGCCTGCGTGGGCGCAGGGGCGGGCGTAGGCCGCGACGGCTTGGGCCCGGCAGGCTTGGGTGCGGCTGCCGGCTTGGGTGCGGTGCCCTGCGGCTTCGGGGCCGCAGCCCTCGGCGTAGGCGCGGCTGGACGCGCCCCCGGCTTGGGCGCCGCCGGCGTCGGCTTCGGTGCGGCGCTGGAGGCGGGAGCGGTTGGCTTCGCCGCAGGCTTGGGCGCCTTGGCCTCGCCCTGGGCGGCGAAGTGCTCGCGTACCCGGCGAGCAACGGGGGGCTCAACGGTGGAGGACGCCGCCTTGACGAACTCCCCCTGATCCTTGAGCCAGGCCAGAATCACCTTGGAGGTGATCTTCTTGCCAGTGGGGTCGAGCTCCTTCGCGAGCTCATGAACGCGTGGTTTTGCCACTTTTCTCCTGTCCGGTTGCCCACCCCGAACAGGGTGGGCGCTAGTAGAGGCAGCTCATCGCTGGGTACTCATCGGGTGCCCATCAGCTTCCTACCCGCCTTTGCTATCGGTCTGCCGTTCCCCGGTCGGGGACGGTGTGCACACGCGACCGCTGTCCGCCCTGTGAAGGCGAACCCAGTCGCGCACGCGGGTCACCTCGGGTGATCCGCGCATGCGTAGGGCGCACCCGAAGGCGCGCCTGCGCTCGGCGAGGTCGACGCACTCAGGGTCCGGGTGGATCCATGCGCCCCGCCCAGGCATGATGGCCCGGGCGTCGACGGCCAGCTCGCCACCGTCCGTCAGGACCAGGCGCAGCAACTGCGCCCGGGGGGCCTTGCCACGGCAGCCGATGCAGGTGCGTTCGGGCACGTGGGGGGTATTGACCACCGGCTGGACGCGTCCTTCCGCTCGCTGTCGCCTACCGCCGCGAGTCACCGGGCGGAGGCCCGGTGCATGCCCGCAGGCAGGCCGAGGTCAAGTGTAGCGGGGTTAGCGGTCAGTCCTCAGCGCCGGGTGCTGAGGGACCAGTCACGTCGTCGGCACGGGAATCGCGCCCGGGGGTGACGTCACCGGACTCGGTGTCTGCGTGGATGTCGATCTTCCAACCTGTCAGCCTGGCCGCCAGGCGTGCGTTCTGCCCTTCCTTGCCGATCGCAAGCGAGAGCTGGAAGTCTGGGACGATGGCACGGGCGGAACGCTCATCGGCGTCGAGCACCGTTACGGAGGCGACACGAGCCGGCGAAAGGGCGTTGGCGACGAAGCGGGCTGGATCCTCCGAGTAGTCGACGATGTCGATCTTCTCCCCGCCCAGCTCCGCCATGACCGCGCGCACCCGCTGCCCCATGGGGCCGATGCAGGCGCCCTTGGCATTGACGCCGCGCACGCGCGCGCTGACCGCAACCTTGGTGCGGTGCCCGGCCTCGCGCGCTACCGAGACGACCTCGACGTCGCCGGCGGCGATCTCCGGCACTTCGCGCTCGAACAGCTTGCGCACCAGGCCCGGGTGGGTGCGGGACAGGATGATCTGGGCGCCCTTGGGGCCGCGGGACACCTCGGTGACGTAGGCGCGAATCCGGTCACCGTGCTTGTAGCGCTCACCGGGGACCTGCTCGTGCGGAGGCATGATCCCCTCGTGCTCGTCATCCAGACGCACGTAAACCAGGCGCGGGTCGCGCCCCTGCTCGACGGTTCCGGAGATGAGCTCGCCGGCCTTGTCCTTGAAGGCACCCAGGACCTCGAAGTCGCGACGGTCCTGGATGCGCTGCACGATCACCGAGCGGGCAGTGGCCTGGGCGATGCGGCCGAAGTCCTCGGGGGTGTCGTCGAAGTACTCGCCGGTGGGCTCGTCGTTCTCGTCTACCTCGGGAGCGAGCACTGTCATGTGTCCGCTGCGGCGGTCGATCTCCACGTGCGCGCCGCGGATGGCGCCGGGGACCTTGCTGTAGGCGCCCAGGATGGCGTCCTCGATGGCGGGCAGCAGATTGTCCAGGTCGATGCCCAG
Source organism: Actinomyces sp. 565 (assembly GCF_010365615.1). Classification (NCBI taxonomy): domain Bacteria; kingdom Bacillati; phylum Actinomycetota; class Actinomycetes; order Actinomycetales; family Actinomycetaceae; genus Actinomyces; species Actinomyces sp. 565. The sequence continues at coordinate 7,982 of NZ_PIZD01000075.1, read as the reverse complement.
CTCGTCGGCTGCACCGCGCAGCTCCGGCATGTTGATGTCCATGATTCCTAATTCCTTTGTCTCGTCTGGGTGCGGTCGGCGTCGCCGGCTGGGTCCGGGCGGGGCGCCGGGGCGGGGCTGGGGCCGCTTACATGCTCACGACCATACGGGCGGCGGTGATGTCAGCGAGCGCGATGGTGCGGGGCGAGTCGTCGACGGAAAGGGTCACGGTGTCGGCGTCGGCGGCGGTGACCTCGCCCTGCAGCGTCTGCTCCTCGGCGGTGGTGATTACCGCGCTGTGGCCGACGGCGCGGCGGAAGTGGCGGGGCGTGTGCAGTTCCCGCTCGGCGCCGGGGGTTGTCACCTCCAGCGTGTACTGGCCGGCCACCGGGTCTGCTGCGTCGACGGCGTCGGAAATGGACTGGGTGACCTCGCCGAGGGTCTCCAGGTCGAGGTCACCGGGGCCGTCGGCGAGGTCGACAACTACCCGCAGCGTGGTGTACTTGCCGGCGCGGGCCAGGCGCACGTCCTCCAGGAAGAGCCCGGCCCCCTCGACGATGGGGGCGAGCAGCTGGCGCAGGCCGGGCTCCTGGCTCCGGACGGAGGCGTCGGTCATGTGGAGGTTCCTCCCGTAGTGGGCCCGGTGGGGGCGGATTGTGTCTGGGTTCTTCGAAGTCGGATCGGTTGATCGCCACCATGCTACCCGCCCGTGCGAGGATGGCCAGGTGACACCGACGCCCGCCATCGTTTCTGCCACGCCCTCCCCGCAGCCTGCCCAGCGCCGCGCTGCCCGCGACGGCGGGGCGCATCGGCCCGGATCGGCTGCGGCGGGGGCACTCCCCCGCCGAGTGCTGCTGCGACGGGCGGGCGCGCTGGCGGCGGCCGTTGCCGTGACCGCCGCCTGCGGGGTGCGCTTGGGCGAGGGCTCGCCGGCCTCGTTGCCGACGGTACCGGCGCAGGAGTCCATGCGGGACGCACTGGCGCGGCAGGCGACACTGATCGGCTCGACCGCGGAGGTGATCGCCCGCTCCGGCGTGCCGCAGTCCGCCCAGGCGGACGTGATCGCCACGGCTGCTCAAAACCAGCTGGAAGCCCTGGGCGGAGTGTGGGACCCGTGGGCGACGCCGGTGCCCACCACCTATGAGACGGTCCCCCCGGTGCCCTCTGCCGCCGCCGACGCCGACGCCGCCGATCTGGTGGCGGTCCTGGCCGACGGGGCCACGATGGCGCGCGATGCGGCTGCGTCTTGTGATGACGCCGTCTCGGCCCGCCTGTACGCCTCCCTCGCGGTGGCCTGGTCACTGGCGGCCTTGCGGCTGGACGGAACCGCGGTGTCATCCTCCGGACGGGATGCGACCGCAGTGTCCGAGGCGCTACCGGGTGACTTGCTGGCCGCCTACGACGCGGTCCGCTACGCGCTGGAGGAGGTGGGGGCGCGCTCGACGGATGCGGCCCGCGCCCGCGCTGAAGCTGATGTGGCATATGCCAAGGCGGTCATCAGCGCATCCCTGGCGTTGGGCGGGGAGGACACCCGCCTGGCGGCATACGCCGCACCGACTGAGGCGGCGGACTCGGCCACCTCCCTGGACGTCACCTGGGCCAGGCAGGCGTGGCTGCGGGTGGAGGAGGTGGAGCTGGCGCACGTCGCCGCCGCGGGCGGTGAGGCCACCGAGGCGGCGATCGACGCGGCCCTGGAGGCGGCCCTGCGCGCCCGGGCGTGGGGCGCGGGCGTGGACGCCCCGTTGCCCGGCTACGCGGACTGAGCGGCTCGATTCCTGCCAGGTGGGCTATCGTCCCGCCGACAGGTCGCGAATTAACACAAATACATATGTCTGTACAGCGCTCTGTCGACATTGATATTGATGACTGATGCTACCGCCATCGGCGGCATCACATCATGCGTCAACCTCGCCACGGTCAGCAGCGGGCTAGCCCCGTGAGCCGCTTGTTGCAGTCTTCAGGCCCGACGACGGTCCTGGCGCTGTTCTCTCAGACGATCCGGGTAGTACTGCGCACGGGCGGCAAGGATGGCCAGCCGGGTGCGTGACTCACACCTGAAAGCAGCAAGCACCTTCGATGCATAGGTACGCACGGAAGCGTCGGACAGTCCCGTCTGCTGCGCGATGGCCCGGTTACTCAGCCCCTCTACAATCCCGTCGAGCACAGGGCGCAGGCGCGTGTCCAGCCCGTCGACGCGTGCCCGGAATGTCCGTCCTTGCAGAGACTCCGCCGTATGCTGGCGATAGCTCTCAACCAGTCGCTCGGTTGCTGCCGGCGCCATCACCTGCCGTCCCGCGGCCGCGGCTAGCAGCGCGTTCACGATCGCCGGCGCAGGAAGATCCTTGGTCAGGAAGCCGACGACCCGCTCCAGCAGGGCCTGACCCAAACTCTCGGGGTATTCGAAGGCTGTCAGCATGACAATACGCACGCTTGGGAAACGCTGAACAACGGCGTGGGCGGTGTCCACACCACTCATGCCCGGCATCGCATAGTCCAAGAGCAGCACGTCCACCGCCCGGTGATCGAGCGTTTCCAGGGCCTCCGCACCACTCGCACACGCACCCACCATGACAATGCGGTGGTCTCGGGACAGGAGTTCCAACAGCCCCGCCCGCAGGACGTCATCGTCATCCACAAGCAGCACACGGGGAAGAACCCCATCGGGCTTGCTCACAGCCGAATCCGCCTCTTTCATGATAATTCAGCCCTCCTTCTCGGGCAGCAGGCAGGTCACGACCCAGTGCGAGCCTACGGGACCTACGTGAAGCGCACCGCCTGCATTCTCAATTCGCTCACGCATAATGCCCAATCCCTGTCCTCCGCTCAGCGGTGCTGTCGCAAGGTCCTTCACTTGGTCATATGCCTTAGGAAGAGCAGACGAGACCGTCACGCCATTCCCCTCATGGGTCAGACTCAGGGTGATGTTGACGTCCCCCTTGTCTGCCGCGTACTTGAGGATGTTCACCGAGGCCTCTCGCAGCACCAGTCCGAGCAGCTCTCCATGGATTGTGGCGGGCTGTCCCCCGTCATCTACACCCTCGGTCTCGAGGTTGACGTCAAACCCGCGCGCGCGCAGCATTTCGACGCACTCATGCGCCGCCGCTTGCACGTCCCGTGACGACACCTTGCCAGCCGCGGGCCGCAACACGGCAACAATAGAGCGGACGTGCTGCAGCGCCGTACGCGTGTCGTTCTCGATCTCCGCCAACGCTGCTGCCGCAGGTACTTGCCCCTCTCCGGCAGCAATCTGGCACCGCAGCACGATTTGCGTAAGATCGGTGGCTACCGTGTCATGCAGATCGGCACCAAGCGTGGCGCGAATCCTGGATTCGGCAAGTTCACGTTCGAGTTCAAGCGCATACACACGCTGCGCCAGCCTGTCCCCGCGACGCTGATACTCACCGATGAGGTAGCCGGATGTGCCACAAAGCATTACGACAAGCAACGTACTTTCGACGATTATCGACACGCTTGGATACGAGGCAATCAAGGATCCCTGTAGAACCATCACCCCCGCAACGAACGGCCAGTACCAACTCCTGGACACCCACAGGGCCAACACCAAATATCCCAATACGAGGGTCGCCCTTGAATCCGCTATTTGCTCCGGCAGAAGCTGAACCAGCCCACAGGTAGCCACGAGCAGCCCTCCGCCAACTCCCGGACATATTCCCGTTGCCACCCCAAGAAGCGCCAGGAGAATCGTACTCCACAACGCGGGTGTCAGCCCGCGCTCGAGTATTACAGAGGCGACATCGATTACAAAAAGGAAGACTGTGGCAGCCGTGAAAAACCATAACCGCCCGGACAGACCGTGCCCACGAGATCGCAATTCCGACACAGTCACTTGCACAGCCACGGCATAATCTGACAGAAAGCAGGCCTTCCTTGCGAGAACAGCGAATCCACTCCGCGTTCAGCAGAAACCCCACTCATTAGTGAGATCACTGTAGCCACTGCGACCACTGCCTTCACGCCGCCAGCCAACCTTTCCGAAGCGTGCACCCACCCAGACCTAACGGTATAGAAATCACCTAGGAGAAGTACGTTCCCTACCCGCCGACACATCCCGCTCGTGCGCACGATAGACTGCGATAGTAGTCCCAATTGTAAGAGCAACACTTAACAAGAACCACCAGGTGGTCCACGATACCAGCAAGTTATTTTCCTCAGCACCGGGATTAAGATCGGCTTCGTACCCGAACGCGACCATCGCGCCGACGGAACCGGCAAGCGAGAGAAAAGCAAGCACTAGAATCATCAAGCGGGAGAGGAAACTAGCGAACATATCTATCCAATCTACATTCAGTTGCATCGAGATGCCACATTACGGCGTGGGAACCACAATTATGACGTGCGCGGCATTCTAAGGCCCTGAGCCATTGTTCGGCTCCTTCACCAGGGATCAGATGGCCTGCGATGTTGGCCACTACGATTCTAAGGGGAAACCGCAGTAACCTCAAGGGGTGTCAACATATGTCGACACCTCCGACGCGATGCGACACCTGCGCCTCAGACGCCTCGTTCGTCTCCGTGCAAGGCGGTGAGAGCTGCGCGCACGGCCTCTATGACCTGCCTGGCGGCGTCGGCGACCGGTACGGAGGTGCGCTCGCCGCTGCGGCGGTCGCGGATCTCCACGGTGCCCTCCTTGGCCAGGTCGCGGCCGACCACCACGGTGTAGGGCATGCCGAGCAGCTCGGCGTCCTTGAACTTAACGCCGGCGCTGACCTTGCGGCGGTCGTCGTACAGGACCTCCACCCCGGCCGCGTCCAGCGCGGCTGCGAGGGATGCGGCGGCCTCGAAGACGGCGTCGTCCTTGCCGGTTGCCAGGACCTGCACCTGGTAGGGAGCCACCTGGATGGGCCAGGCCAGTCCCTGCTCGTCATGGTTGGACTCCGCCAGGGCCGCCAGTGCGCGGGTGACGCCGATACCATAGGAACCCATCGTGACGATACGGGACTTGCCGTTCTCGTCCAGGACGGTAAGGCCCAGGGCGCGCGCGTACTTGCGTCCCAGGGCGAAGATGTGCCCGAGCTCGATGCCGCGAGCCAGGTGCAGAGGGCCGGAGCCGTCGGGGGCGGGGTCGCCCTCGCGGATCTCCGCCGCCTCAATGGTGCCGTCGGCGGTGAAGTCGCGTCCGGCCACCAGGTCAAGTACGTGCCGCTGGGGGGCGTTGGCACCGGTGACCCAGGCGGTGCCGGGCACCACCCGCGGGTCGAGGAGGTAGCGCACCGAGCCGGTGAGCACCTCATTGCCCTCTGCGTCCCGCTCCACGCGGCGCTTCGGCGAGTTGGGGCCGATGACGGCGGGGCCGATGTAGCCGCGCACCAGCTCGGGGTGGGCGGCGAAGTCGGAGTCGGTGGCAATCTCCACCTCGGCGGGGGCGACGGCGGCCTCCAGGCGCCGCATGTCGACGTCGCGGTCTCCGGGAATTCCGACGACCAACAGCTCGCGCTCACCGTCGGGATGAGTCAGGGCGACGACGACGTTCTTGAGCGTGTCCGCAGCGGTCCAGGCGCGCCCGTCGGAACGCGGGTGGACAGCATTGATGAAGTCCACCAGGGTCTCGATGGTGGGAGCGTCGGGCGTGTCCACCTCCCGGGCCGGGCCGACCCCGGAGGCGTCGACATCGGCGGGAACGGGAGTGGTGACCGCCTCCGCGTTGGCGGCATAGCCGCCGTCGGTGCGTACGAAGGTGTCCTCGCCGATGGGCGAGGGGTGCAGGAACTCCTCGGAGTGGGAGCCGCCCATGGCACCACTCATGGCGTTGACGATCACGTACTCCAGACCCAGCCGCTTGAAGATGCGCTGGTAGACGGCGCGGTGCGCCTGGTAGGAGGCCTCCAGGCCGGCGTCGTCGATGTCGAAGGAGTAGGAGTCCTTCATGACGAACTCGCGGCCGCGGATTACGCCGGCGCGCGGGCGGGCCTCGTCGCGGTACTTGGTCTGGATCTGGTAGATGGACACCGGCAAGTCCTTGTAGGAGGAGTACAGGTCCTTGACCAGGAGGGTGAACATCTCCTCGTGGGTAGGCGCCAGCAGGTAGTCCGCGTCCTTGCGGTCGGTCAGCTTGAACAGGGTGGGCCCGTAGTCGTCCCAGCGGCCGGTGGCCTTGTAGGGCTCCGCAGGCAGCAGCGCCGGGAATAGCACCTCCTGGGAGATCGCGTCCATCTCCTCGCGGACGATCGCCTCGACCTTGCGCAGGGTGCGCAGTCCCAGCGGCAGCCAGGTGTAGACGCCGGGTGCGGTGCGGCGGATGTAGCCGGCGCGCACCAGCAGCTTGTGGCTGGCGACCTCGGCGTCGGCGGGGTCCTCGCGCAGAGTACGGATGAAGGCCTGGGACATCGTCTGAAGCACGAAGTGATCTTACGTGCTGCCGGCCCATGCGCGCGTCCGGCGGCCGTGGTCCGAACACCACACGGTTTGCGCAACAAACTAGTTGGTGTAAACTGGTCGTATCGGTTTGTTCAACAAACTACTTTGAACCGAAAGAGGATGAGGTCATGTCCCCCGCAGCGCCACCTCCCGCAGACAACACCAGCCACTTCAATGCCGCTGAGGCGCTGGCCGCCATCAGGGAGCAGCAATACACCTATCGGCGTCGCATAGAGGTACGCTCCGCACCCCTCTACACCGCCTGGGGCCTGGCCTGGCTGATCGGGTACGGCGTTTGCGGCCTCAGCGTCGGCGGCGACTATGCGCTGGCACCCGGACCGTTTCTGGTCTTCATGGGCTGCCTCGTAGCCGCCGCCGTCTTCACCTGCGTATACATCGCCCGGCGCTCACGTGGGCTGCGTGGCCGCAGCACCTGGGTCGGCACACTGTACGGGCTGGCCTGGGCGGGCGGCATGATCCTGGCCTTCGCCACATCCTCCCGGGTGGGCGCCTTCCTGAGCGAGCTGGGCACCGCCCAGGCGACGAACATGGGCGCGATCCTCTCCAACGCCCTGCCGTGCCTGGTGGTCGGGGTGCTGTTCCTGGCCGGGGCCGCCATCTGGGAGGAGACCTCGCTGGCCGTCACCGGCAGCTGGGTCCTCGTGACCACCCTGGCGGCTACCATCGTCGGCGGACACGCGCTGTGGGCCATCATGGCGCTTGCCGGCGGAGGCGGCCTGGTGGCGGCAGGGATCACGACGGCGCTGCTTGGCCGCCGCCAGAGCGCACCCGTGCGGGACTGACGATGCCCAGCACCAGCGAACCGCTCGACCCGGTCATTCACGCCCAGTCCCGCCTGCGGATCATGGCCACCCTGGCCGCGGTCCCCCGGGGAGACGCCCTGGTTTTCCCCCGTCTGCGCGAGCTGCTGGGGATGACGGCGGGCAACCTGTCCACCCACCTGTCACGGCTGGAGGAGGCGGGTTACGTGGAGCAGAACAAGACCTTCTCCGGACGCATGCCCGCCACCTACGTCTCGCTCACGCCTCGAGGCCGCGCGGCCTTCACCGAATACACCCGGCAGCTGCGCGCCTTGCTGGATACCGAGTGACGGCGACACCCGCTATGAGTGCGCCAGACTCCTGGTGGCGGATCTGACGCGTCACAGCTAAGAACATCTCGAGCCCGAGCGACCCCTAGAGATCGATCCGAAGACCGGTATTCCGGCTCTTCCGGTTTGGGATGCGGTGGTTCGTCGGGTGGTGGTGACGCGTATCTGGGTTGGAGGGTGCCTGCATGGCTGGGCCGGGCGGGTTGGCCGCTGAGACCGGCACTTGTAACACGCTGAGACCGGCACAAGTAACGCACCGAGATCGGTGGACGTTACGTGCCGAGGTCGGTAGACGTTACCGGTGCCTAGTGCTTGAGGGCGTGTTGGCCTCGGGGTTCGTGTGTTGCCGTGACCGCGTGGGCGTGACGGTTCGTACCTTCGTGTCAGAGTTCGTATGTTCTGGTCGGCGATTCGTACCTTCTTGTGACGGTTCGGCACCTAGGGGTACTGTGCTGTCTCCACACTTCTGGGACGGTTGAGTCTCATGACTTCTGGGACGGTTGAGTCTCATGGGTTT